>JAGUVE010000087.1 GCA_020063075.1 Parcubacteria group bacterium
GAAATTGGAAATTGAAAAAGAGACCTTAAACCCCCACACCAAAAATTTCGTGGTGGGCGGTAAGCCCCTATACCAAGATATTGGTGTGGGGGTAAAGAAAAACACGAAAAAAGAAAGGGTGCTCTTAAGGCAGATTGCCGATTTGGCTGAAAAGGCAAAAGCAATTGAAGCCAAATGGAAAACCGAGAGAGAAACCATTACTAAAATAAAAGAACGGAAAAGAGAAATAGAGGCGTTGCGGTTTGAGGTGGAAAAAGAAACGGCAAAGGCAAATTTGCAAAAAGTGGCTGAATTAAAATACGGAAAAATTCCCCAACTCATCAAGGATTTGAAAAAGGAAGAAAGAAATCTGGGGCGAATCCAGAAAGGAAAGGCAATTTTGAAAGAAGAGGTTTCAGAAGAAGATGTGGCGGGGGTTGTTTCAAGGTGGACGGGGATTCCCCTGACCCGGCTCCTGGAAGAAGAAGCCAAAAAACTGGAAAAAATGGAAACGACTATTGCCAGAAGGGTTGTTGGCCAAAAGAGCGCGATTTTAGCCATTTCCAACGCTATCCGGCGCTCCAGAGCCGGAATTTCCGAAGAGAACAGACCTTTGGGCTCTTTTATGTTTTTGGGTCCGACCGGAGTCGGCAAAACAGAAACCGCCCGGGCTTTGGCTGAATTTCTTTTTAACGACGAAAATGCCCTGGTCCGATTGGATATGTCAGAATATATGGAAAAGTATTCGGTGTCGCGAATTATCGGCAGTCCGCCCGGCTATGTCGGTCATGAAGAAGGCGGCCAGCTGACGGAAAAAATCAGAAGAAGGGCTTATTCGGTTATTTTACTTGACGAAGTTGAAAAAGCCCATCCCGAGGTTTTTAATATCCTGCTTCAGATTTTAGAAGACGGGCGGTTAACCGACGCCAAGGGCAGGGTTGCTTCTTTTAAGAATTCAATTCTCATTATGACGTCCAATATCGGCTCAGACATAATCGCCAGAGAATCAAAACTGGGATTTGTCGGCGATGAAGAGAACAGTCAAAAAGAAAACCTTAAAGAAAAGGTTATGGCTTCCCTTAGAGAAAACTTCAGGCCGGAATTTTTGAACCGGATTGACGAAATTATCATATTCAACTATTTGGGGAAGCAGGAAATCAAAAAAATAGTTGATTTGGAATTGTCCAAGATTCTCTCGCGGCTGAAAAATAAAAAAATTGAAATCAGCGTTTCGGAGTCAGCCAAAGAGTTTTTGGCTGAAAAGGGTTTTGACCAAAATTTGGGCGCGAGACCCTTAAAAAGAGTGATTCAGCGGGAGGTTTTGGACCCTCTTTCATCAAAAATTATATCGGGTGAAATCAAAAGTGGAGACAGGATTTTGGTTAATTTTGAACAGGGAAAAATAAGTTTCCTTACCTCAAAAGATTTAATTAAAATCGGTAAAATTAGGGAAAAAGTTTCTATTTAATTATACTCTGCTTAAAGGAAGATGCCGCAAACTATTCTAAAACTTATTGGCGTTTTTATTTTGGGAATTTTGGGAGGAATTTTCGGTAGCCAAATTTTGGGGCCTTATCTCGTTGAAGTGCCCTTTTTTTATTTATATAGAGAACCCCCTCCAATCTATATCAATAAGACGGAAAAAATTATCATTCAGGAAAATACTGCGCTCATCAACGCAATTGAGAAAGTTGAAAAAGCGATTATCGGGGTCAAAGCCGTAACTAAAAAGGGTAGGGTTTTGGAGGGCTCGGGTTTAATTATGACCTCGGACGGATTAGCCGTAACTCTGGCTGATTTGGTTCCGCAGGGAGCCAATTTCAGTTTTTATTTTGAGGGCAAAAAATTGGAATATCAAATTTTAAAAAGAGACTCAAAGAAAAATTTAGCCCTGATTAAAATTGAAGAAAATAATATGCCGACAGCGAGTTTCGGCAATTTTGACAAGACAAAACCGGGCGAGCGGGTTTTTTTGGTGGGAACAATTTTTGAAAAAGAAGAGCCGAAAAAAATAACTAACGAAGGAATTATTAAATATTTTGGAGACGATTTAATTCAGACAAATATTTACGAAAAAAGGGCGGCAGGCAGCGCTCTTTTTGACATAGAAGGACGGGTTTTAGGACTAAATCAGACGACAGATGAAGAGGTTTCTGCCATTCCAATCTCAAAACTAAAAGAATTTGCCAATCTTTAGGTTACTCGCTTCTCTCTCCCAGAATAATTTCAACGCTAAACTCTTTACCTTCCCTCAAAACCTTCAAGACAACTTTATCCCCCGGACTATATTTCATAATAATTTTGGCTAAAGAATTTTCCGGAGTAATTTTTTCCTGATTGAATTCCAGAATTATATCGTTTTCTTTTAAACCGGCGATTTGCGCCACCGTCCCCGGAATGACAGCTGGTTTATCCTGAATCTGCCAATTGCCGGATTCATCTTTTGTCCATCTCGTAATCCAAGCCCCTTCATTTGTGGGCAGATTTTTTTCTTTTTGTATTTCTTCGTTCAACACCAGATACCAAATTCCAAGATAAGGATAGGAAATTTTTCCGAATTTTTCCACCTGCTCAATATCCTTTTTGGCTTTATTAATAGGAATGGCAAAGCCAATGTTTTCAGCGGCCTCAGCCATAGCAAAATTGACGCCAATGACTTCTCCTTTTAAATTAAAAAGCGGCCCCCCTGAATTTCCTCTGTTAATTGCGGCATCGGTCTGAATAACATCTTCTAAGGTTTCCACTGTTCCGCCGCCCGAAGCCGTAACTCTCCGCCCTAAACCAGAAATCACTCCGACCGAAACCGTGTTTCTGAACTCTCCTAAGGCGTTGCCAATGGCAATCACGGTCTGGCCGATTTGCAATTTATCGGAATCCCCCAGTTCAAGGGTCGGGAATGATTTTGAATCTGGTTTTTCTTCAATTTTCATAACCGCTAAGTCCCTTGTCGCGTCTCTGGCTAAAACCGAAGCCGGATATTTTTTCCCGTCGTTGGTCAGGATAGTATAGTCCGCTTTTTCGTCTGAAACAACGTGGGCATTGGTTAAAACCATGCCTTCTTGAGAAACAATAAATCCTGTTCCGCCTCCGATTTCCTGTTTTTCCGTGCCCTTTTGCCGATATTGGGGAATTTTAAATTCAAATAAAGGTCCGCCAAAAAATTCTTCGAAAGGATTTTCGTAATATAATTCCAGCTTTGGCACGTCTTTTGTAACAACAATGCTGACAACGGCGGGCGACGCTTCTTTGACTACTTTTATAATCGCCTCTTCCTGAGAGGTTTGGGGGAGATAGACCTGCTCGGGCAGAGAGATGTTTAATTTTAAAAGTTCGCCTCTGATTTTAAAATATAAAAAACTGCCGGAAATGGTACCGGCTAAAAATCCAAAAAGAGAAGAAAGAAAAATAATCAACAAGATAAGCCAAAACACCTTATTTTTCCAAAAAGGCCTGAAAATTGGTTTTGCTAATCTGGGAAATTCAAATTTCGGCAATTGATACAACGACATAGGTCAAATGTCAAAACTAATTTTATATTATTTTTTCTTTTTTTCAAGGTCGCTAAACCTGTATTTAAAAATGTCTTTTTTGACGGGACCAAAAAAGAGCATATAGAGGCCCGCCAGAAGATATTTTGAATAGGTTTTTAGTCGTCCCTCTCTTTCAAATCTTCTGATTGAGGTCAAAACAGGTTCTGTTTCAATGAAGCCGAATTTCCCGATTTTTGCCGCTCTTTTTGCAAAATCGTGGTCCTCTCCAATTTTAATTTCTTCGTCAAAACCGCCGATTTTTTCAAAAATTTCTCTTTTGACCAAAACCGCGTTGGTGGCGTAAACAAAAAATTTTTGAGTTGATTTTACCCACCAATTGTAAATTTTATAAGCCGACTTATCAAACCAATTTCCGTCAGGGCAAATTGTAAAAGAAGCAACCCCCAATTTTCTTTCATTAAACTCGCCAATTAATTTTTCCAAAAATTTATCCGGCAAATAAATATTATCAGCATCCAGGAATAAAAATAGTTCGCCTTTGGCAATTTTTGCACCTTCATTTCTTCCTTTGGGGGGCAATCCCCCTTTTCTTATTTTGCAGCCGAAAGATTTTCCGATTTCAACCGTTTTATCCTTTGAATCGAAATCAGCCACAATTATTTCAAGGGGCGAAAAGTTCTGCTTCTTTATTTCTTTGAGCAAAAGGGGTAAAAGTTTTTCTTCGTTTAGGGTCGGAATAATTATTGACAGCATAAATCAATTTTTAATTTAATTATTTTTGAAACCGATTGATTGATTTTTTCTTCTGAAATTTCATTGTTTTTTTTCGCCTCTAAAAGGAAATTGAAAGCGCGCAATGGGTCTCTTGGTTCGTCAAATCCGGCGACGGTTAGAACATTGACCCCGGCTTTGGCGGCTGAGATTACCGTATTTTTTAACGAAAATTCATTTTTTAATACCGGGCTGGAAAAGTCGTCAGAGATAACCAAAAAATCGTTTCCCAATCCGTCCTTTAAAAATTGAATTCCTTTTTGAGAAAGAGCGAGAGGAAATTCCGCATCTATTTCTTGATAAATAACATTTGAGGTCATTATCATTTCCGGTTTAGCTTCAAGGGAGGTCTTGAATTGAGAGATTTCAGGAATTTTCAACAAGGTGGGCAGGCCTTCTCTTTCCGGATTAAAAGAAATTCCGCCATAACCCGGGAAGTGTTTGATTGCCGTAAAAATCCCGGCTGTTTTTTGACCGGAAATTAAAGCTTTAGCCAATATCCCGGTTTCTTCCGGGCTTTTCTGAAAGGAACGATTGTAAAGAAAATCAGCCGCCCCGGTGATATCCAAAACCGGAGCTAAATTCAGATTAATGCCTAAATTTTTAAGTTCTTTCCCCCGATTAAACCCGACTTGATAAGCTTCTTCCCTGCTCCTGATTTTGGATTGGGAAGTTTGTTCCGAAAGCCATTTAATCCTGGACAGCGGTTTTCCTTCCTGGTCTATCGCAATGAACAGCGGAAATCCGCTATTTTCCAGGGAAATTTTTTGAAGGTCTTTGATTAATTTTTTTAATTGGCTTTCATTTTCTATATTTCTTGAAAGTAAAAGCACGCCGCCGGGACGAACCGTTTTTAATAAGCTTTCCAACCCGGGTGTTAAGGTTTTTCCTTCAAAGCCAATTAAAAATAATTGCCCGATTTTTTGTTCCAATGTCAACTTATCAAAATCAGCCGCCGTCCGGGGACTAAATAATTTTTTTGCTTCCTGCCAAATTTCAGGCTGCCCTTGCCTCTCCTTCAGCCAATACCACCACTCTCCTCCCCAGAGATAAAGCGTATCAAAACCGGTTCTTTTTGCAAAGTCAATGTTTTTCCTGAATTGTTCCAAGTTCATTGTCTTTTTTTGTTCTTCTAAGGGCGAGTCATAAAGCAATCTCGGTCCCCACGGCTCTGCCTGAAGTTCAACGACCATTACTTTTTTATTAAAGAGTTTTTCAATATATTTTGCTTTCCTCCAGTAAAAAGCAGGGGGAAAGGGATAAGAAACATATCTTCCGATTTGCCTAAACCAGACATTTTTGTAAAGGGTTGTGCCGACAATATCGCCGTATCTTGCCGCCTGTATCCATAAGGAACCCTCGCCGCTGTCAGAAACGACAACCGGCCTTTTTTGAAAATCGAGGGATTTAACCATGTTAATTTCTTTTTTCAAAAAATTTTTGTCAACCCAGGGGCACTCTCCAAAAGGAAAAAAGGGTTCGTTTTCCACCTGCCAGGATGAAACCGAAGAGCTGTCTTGATATCTCAAAACAATTTTTTCCAAGAGTCCTAAAATTTCTTTTTGCTGCTCCGTTTTATTAAAACCTTTTGCCCAGTTGGGAATATGACACTCGGGCCATCTGCCCGTTTTCATGCCGATGACCAAAAGGATTTTTGCTTCCCTTTCTTTTGCTTTTACGAGCTGCCAATCCAGGTCGTCAAAGTAAAAGCTGTCGTTTTCCGGTTCCAATAAATCCCATTGAGTGGAAACTTTTAAGGATTTTACGCCCAAATCGTCAAGCAGGGCAAGATAATTTTTTCTCCAGTCCAGTCCTAAATTCTGGGAATGTTTTTGGGAGAAATTCACCCCCCAATTTATTTCTTTTGCTTCTGGCGGACTGCCAATAAAAAAATATCCGGCAAAAACCGCTAAAATAATTGAAATAAAAATTATAATGAACTTAGATGGTTTTTTCATGCCCAACATATTATTTTAAAAACAGAAATAAAAGTCCTAAGCTAATTAATAAAACGGCAGCAATTTTTTGAAGAAGAATCGTACCTTTCATTTCTTCTTTCAAAAGCTCGGGTTTCCAAAAAGACAAAATAAAAACAAAAAACAGCAAAAAAACATATCTTATCCCTTCCAAAGCGTTAATTAAAGGAACCTGTCCCGGCTTTACCAAAGAAACGGCATAAAATTGGGAAAACACTCCCAGCCCCCCAAGAATTTGACCTAAAATAAAAAATCCCGATATTTTTGGAGCAACCTTTTGAGCAAAAATGCTTTCTCTGGTTTGAGAAAAAATAAGAAAAAAGATTGCTCCCAAGCCGCCGCCAACCAGGGTCAGAAAAAAACCGGTTAAAAAATCTATTTTTAAAAATAAAATTTTCATTAGAAAAAAATTTAAGGCAAATAAAAAAGCGGAGGTGATTGGATATTTTAAATTTTCAAAAGTAAAAATTTTCAGCGAAAACTTTTTGAGAGAAATCATAACGGACCCTAAAACCAGCAAGACAAAAGCCAGCAGTTGAGATAAATTCAAAATTTCGGAACGAGGAAAATAAAGGAAAAATAGAAAAAAAGAAAAAACTGGCAAAAGCCCGCCGATAGTCGGGACAGCCCGGGAAACTTCGCCCCTAATTATGCTTTCTGTTAAAAATAAAATGGCCAAGATCCTAACCAGCCCGGCCCCTAATCCTAAAATCATAAGGCTTATTCCAGGGATGGTTATCCCAAAGGGAATCAATAATAAACAAAGGAGGAACCAAAGAATGCCAACGTTAAAAGTATAAACTTTGGGATTGGGTATTTTTCCAACTAAAAAATAACGGTCAAATAAAACAACAATGGCTAGAAAGAAATAGGCTAAAATTGTAAGTATCAACCAAGTCATTTTTCAATAATTTTTTTTATCTTTAAGGTCCCCAGTTTTTTCCCTTCAATAAAGCCCTCCAGGGCGGCCTCTGCCAGATAGCCCTGTTTTAACCAATCAAAAAGCCACTGGTCGGTATAGTTGGGATTTTCCTGCAATAGTCCAAAACCCGATTTGATGATCCATCTCATATTAAATTCTTCCTGAGAGCCGATTGCGGGAGAAATAATGATCGGAATTCCCAGGGCAGAGTAAAAAGAAAGTTCTGACGGCTTTGTCCATAAAATATCGGTTTTCCTCAAAGCAAAATTGAATTTTTCAAAATAGTCCCCGATATTCTTCCCCAAAATGAACTCAATGGGCTGAGAACCGTTTTCTCCAAGTTTAATGCCCAATCGCCGAATATTTTTTAAATAATATTCTTTCATGATTTCTTTAATCCCCAAGGAGATAATTATTTTAATTTCTCCTCTTTTGATGTCATTTCTCAGCGATTTTAAGATTTTAATTCCGATATCTTTTTGGGCGCCGGCTCCGCCGATTGAAAACATTATTGTTAAAGAGTGGTCGGGTCTTTTTAGCGGTTTGCCGAAATTTTCTTCAATTAATTTTTTGTATTTTTCAAAATATCTTTTTTCCGGGTCAAGGTTCAGGAGACGAGATTTTAGGTCCCTTTTTAAAATATCCAAATTTTCATCTCCGACATTTTTTAAAGGCAAGGGGTACCCGGTTAAAAAAATATTTTCTTCTCTTACTCCATAAAGCGTTAGTCGCTCAGCCACTCTTTCGTTTGGCGCAAGATATTTTATTTTGCTCTCTTTTGAATTCAAAGGCGCCCAGGTTCTGGCAATATCGGCGTCGCACACAACGCAAAAAATTTTTCCGGGATACCTGAAATATTCAGCCATAAAAGCCGGAGTGAAAAAGGTTGCTATCAAGGGTAAATTTCTTTTTAGCTCTTCGTTTTTAGTTTTTAATTTCTCAATCAAGTCCCTACCCCACCCCTTTTTAATATAAGAATAGATTTGTCTTGACGTGAAATTTGGTTTTGATAAGTCCTGCTTTGGATAAAATGCGGCTATTCTTTGAAAATAATCAAAAACAGAAAAGGCAAAGCCGCCGATTAGGGGCGCTCTTTTGAAGCGAGATATTGCCTCATAAAACCTTCTTGCCCCCTCCCAAAAAATTCTATCCTTCTTTGATATCCCCGAATAGTCGTTAGCGTTAATAATTCCTTCTTCTGCCAAATCCTTGAGGTTATAGGCCGTTCTTTGATGACCATAGCCCATATTGACGGAGATAACCCAAGCTTTGTTATTCATATGCCTATTTTATCTTATTTTTCAATTTTAATAAAAAATAACACGGTAAGAAATCCAAAATCCAAAATCCCAAATCCTAAATGGTTCGGCAAGCTCACCATCCCGAGCAAAGCCGAGGGACAAATTCTAAATTCCAAATCAGAAGTTCTAAACTATCAGTTAATAATTTAAAAATTTTAGTTTTTGCTTTTCTTGCAGATGTCGAATTAAAATTGCCAAAAGCAAATAAGAAATTGGCAACCAAATCCGGTGAACGTTTTCCAAGGTTAAGGAAACAAAAGAAAATTGAGAAAACCAGTCAATAATTTTAACAATATAGCTTAAAAAAAGCCACACGGGCAGAAAAAAAAGAGAGCCGAAAGGTAAAAAAATAATTGCCGAGATTCCGAAAATAAAAATCAAAATTGTTATTGGCGCCAAAAAGGGAACTATTAAAATGTTTGTCAGCGGAGACATTAAGGATATGTAGCCGAAATTATAAACTAAAATCGGTGAGGTGAAAATTTGGGCAGATAGGGTGGTTAAAAGCGTTGTTTTTACCGGAAAAAATTTGGACTCCGGAATTTTCTTTACCCATTCGGAAAAAATCGGCTGAAGAAAAATCAAGCCCAGAATTGCCAAAAAAGAAAGTTGAAAACCGACATCGTATTTCAAAAGCAAAGGATTTAAAATAAGCATCAAAAATGCGGCGAAAACCACCGCTCTCGAGGCCAAAGATAATCTTCCAAAGTATTGAGCGGTCATCAAGGTGCCTGCCATAATTCCCGCCCTGACCGCCGAAGCTGGGGCTCCAACCATTAAAATATAAAGAAAAAGCAAAAAAATTGAGATATAAAATGCCTGCTGACGCCAGAAACCGAGCCCCAAGAAAAAAGATAAGAGCAAAAACCCGATAATTGTAATATTCATTCCGGAAACCGCGGCGATGTGGCGGGTGCCGGTAAGGTTTAGTTTTTCTTTCCAGGTGTTTGAAATTTCCGCCTCGTTGCCAAAAATCAGCGCTTTTAAGATACCGAGTTGGGGTGGCGAAAAAAATTTTTCAGCCGCCTCCTTGAACCTATTTTTAAAATAAAAAGGGCCTTTCTTGAAGGGACTTCCGAAACCGGAACCAATTAATTCAATTTTTGGAAAATTCATTACCGATAGCACGCCGTCTTTTTTGAGATAGTCCCGGTAATTAAAATCTTCAAAAACCGGCGGACTTTTTAAAAAACCGGTAAGTCCTAATTTATCGCCATATTGATATTCGGGGTAGCGATTGGCGGTCACCAAAACCCTCCCTTCAATTGGCCGAGAACTGTTCTCGACTGTTTTAATCTCCTCGGGAATAATTGTTAGTTTTTGACTTTTTTCCCTTATTTCTGGCTCTTTTACTATGGTGCCGATTAAGATAATTTTTTGTTCCGAATTGTTTAATTTTACCAATTCATTATTTAGAGATTTAAACTCGGCTGTCTGATAGCGCCAGCTTCCCGCTACTAAAAATAAAAGGCAGAAACCCAAGACCGCAATTTTTTTATACTGCCAAAAAAGAGAAATAAAAATGATGCCAAAAATCAACCCCCCACCTAAAAATAATAGGTGGGGGGCAAAAAAAGAACTAAAAAAAATTCCCCCGATAAAAGAGAGGCAAAAATAAAAAAAGATTTTGGACTTGTTCATTTATCTTCCGGTCATTTTTTTAAAAATGGTTTTGCCTGCGTTAAAAATCAATCTTTGTTGATTTTTAGACTGCTTTATAGGAATTTCAATCTTTGATTGAAATTCCTATACAATAAAGCCGGAGGTAATTTTTTTCCGCCTAATTTATAAACAACGTCTTTTCTCTCAACAATTATTTGCCACCCTCTTTTTTTTGCGTATTTATAAAGTTTAAAATTAGGGTTGAAGGCAATGGGATACTTAACTAATTTTAAAAAGGGAATATCAATCTCGGTGTCTCCCACCCCCAGCGACCCCTCCAAGGTTAAATTTTCCTTTTTGACGGCCCGCTTTAAAATTTTTCCTTTGTCTTTAACCGCTTCCTCAAAAAGAATTTTTCCGGTAAAAATTCCTTTTTCATCTACCTCGAAGATTCGGCTGTAGGTTTTGTCAAATCCGAATTCTTTTCCGAATTGTTTTACCGTTTCCCGCGGGGAACCAGAAATCGCCAATAAATAGTAATTTTTTTTTAATTTGGAGACCAAGCGGCGGGTAAATCGGTAAGTTCTGTTTTTTTGAAAAGCCAAAACCTTTCTCGCCACTTGCCAAACGTTTTTTGCTTTTACTCCTTTAATAAATTGCCGGTAGGCCTGAACAATTTTCTCAATATAATCTTCATAAGGACCCTTTCTGTCTAACCAGTTTTTAAATTCTCGGGCATAAATTTCTCTTGCTTTGACGGGAAAAACTCCTTCCTCAATCAAGCCCTCTAAAAGTTCGATTAAGAGCGAAGACCTGAAAATTGTTCCGTCTAAATCAAAAATCGCAATCCTTCGGCTCCGCTCAGGATTGTCCTGAGGGCTTCGACTAAGCTCAGCCGAATGTCCCTGCCGAAGGGCAATCTTCTTTTTTTTTTGAAAAAGAAATTTTAATTTTTTTCTTATTCATTGAAACCGGTGAGAATAGCTATAACTTTAAGTCGTCCTTTCTTTAAGTTTTCATTTTCTTTGGCGCCAAAAATTATTTTTGCTTCGGGATTAACTTCTTTTGTCATTAATTTTGCCACTTCCTCAACTTCAGAAAGAGAAATATCCGCTCCCGAAACATTGAATAAAACCCCTTTTGCGCCCCTCGGCGAAATCTCAATTAAGGGAGAACCGAGGGCCATGAGAGCCGCTTTTTCAGCTCTTTTTTCTCCCTCTGCCACCCCAACTCCAAAAATTACCCTGCCCGAATTTTCCAAGACCGATTTTACGCTCGCAAAATCAACATTAATAATTCCGGGAGAAATTATTAAATCGGTAATTCCCAAAACCGCTTCTCTCAAGATTTCGTCCCCGGCCCAGAAAGCGGAAAGAAGAGTAATTTTGGGATTTAAACATTCCAATAATTTATCGTTGGAAATAATAATTAAGCCGTCAACTTTTCCTTTAAGTTTTTTAATCCCGGATTCGGCAATTTTTCTTCGCGAGTCGCCCTCAAAAGAAAAAGGTTTAGTAATGATGGCCAAGGTGAGAATCCCCAAGTTTTTGGCAATTTTGGCAATTACGGGGCCGGCGCCGGTTCCGGTTCCGCCCCCTGCCCCGAAGGTAATAAAAACCAAATCCGAATCTTTCAAAATTTCCTTAATTTCTTCTTTTTGTTCTTCAGCCGCTTTTTCCCCAATTTCCGGATTCATCCCGGCGCCCAAACCCTGAGTCAGATTTCTGCCGATTCTAATTTTAACATCGGCCCTGATTTTCCTTAAATCCTGGTCGTCGGTATTAACGGCAATAAGCTCCACATCTTTAATCCGGCATTTCATCATTCTTGAAACCGTATTTGAGCCCGAGCCGCCAACTCCCACTACTTTAATTTTCGGATTTGATTTCATGGAATGAAAATTCTAAAGACATTTTTTATTTTGGCTAAAATTCCCCTGCCTGGCAAAGAACCTCCTTCTTCCCCTGAATCAAACCCTTCCAAGACCAAACCGCAGACGGAGGCAAATCTCGGGTCGTTAATCTCAGGAAAAAATCCTTTTGGCAAACCGATCCGGCAGGGCAATTTTAATTCTTTTTTGCAGAAATCCTTTATTTTTGGCAATTTTGCCCCGCCTCCGGTTAAGACAAGGCCTGAGGGCAAAAGTTGAGCCCTGCCGATTTTCTTCAACTCTTTTTGAACTTCTCTTAAAATCTCGGCAACCCTGGCTTCAATAATTCGAGTAAGCGTTTTATTGGTAAAAACAATATTTTCTTCTGAATCTAAACCTTCAATTCTTATTTGCTCTCTTTTTGGAAGACGTTTTTTGCCTTTTTTTTCCGAAAAACAGGAACCAAGCTCAAGTTTTATTTTTTCAGCCGTATCAATGTCTGTCTTTAAGCAAATGGCAATATCGTTTGTGATATTACCGGAACCAATGGGAAGGATTGCCAAATGAATTAAATTTTCCTCCTCAAAAACGCAAATGCCGGTGGTTCCGGCTCCGATATCCAAAAGCAAAACACCCAGCTCTCTTTCTCTCGGTGTAAGAACCGCCCTTGCGCTGGCAATGGGAGATGGAATTATGTTTAAAATTTGGAGGCCGGAGTTTAGAATTGCTTGATTTGAATTTTTTAAATAGGGAGAGAAACCTCCCACGACCAATGCTTCCGCTTCCAGCCGAACGCCCTGCATGCCCAAGGGGTCTTTTATTCCCTTTTCGCCGTCAACCATAAATTCTTTCGGGAAAATCTCTAAAATTTCTTTATTGGAAGGCAAAGAAAAGGTCTGAGCCGCTTGCAAAACACGGGCTATGTCTTCCTCTGAAATTTTTTGGTCGGCTCTTGAAACGGAGACAAGACCGCGAGAACCCTGACAAAATATATGACTTCCGCCAACGTTGGCATAAACGTCTTTTATTTTATGGCCGCAATCCTCCCGGACTTTACCGGCTAAGGCACTGATAATTTCTGCCGATTTATCCGGGCTAATCACCATCCCCTTTCTAACCCCGGAAGAGGTTTCTTGAACCTTGCTTAAAACTTTAATTTCTTCTTCTCCGTCTTTTTTCAAAACAGAGAGAATCTTTATTGTCCCCGAACCGACGTCTAATCCGGTGATAATAGATGGCTTCGCCATAAAAATTTCAAATGTTAAATGATAAATTTAAAGACAATTTTTGAATTTTAAAATTTTAAATTGTTTGAAAATTTGAAATTGAAAATTAAAAATTATAGCTCAGGTTTTCAACCGGAGCAAATAATATTCTTCTTTCTCTTTCATCTTTTCTGCTTCAATTTCGCTCTTTTCGTGGTTATACCCTAAAAGATGTAAGATTCCGTGAATTAAAACCCCTGATAGTTCCACCTCAAAAGAAAAACCTAACCTTTTGGCATTTTTTTTTACTTCTCTAAGACAAATAACTACTTCACCTAAACCATTACCCGGAAAGGCAAGAATATCAGTGACCCGATTTTTCCCTCGATATTTCTTATTCAAAGCCCTGATTCTTCCTTGACCGACTAAAGCAATTGATAAATTAGCTTTTTCTTTTTTCTCTCCTACCAAAATTATTTTAGCAACTTTCTTTAAAAATTCCTCCTCAATTGGATTAGTTGTTAAATTATTTATTTCAATCATAAATTATTATTTCAAAAACTAATCCAAATTTTAGAAAAAGCTTGATTCATTTTAACATCTTCCTTAAATAATCAGCTGACCTTGAGCTAAAATAATCTTTTATCTTATCAATAATTTCTCTTCTTCGCTGCCGATTTTCTACTGATAAAAGCGGAGAAATTTCATTTAAATCTTTTAACGCCTTGTGGGATTCTGACCAGAAAGAGCTTTCTTCTATTTTTACGCCAAATTTCCTTTCCGCCCATTTTAAAAGCTGTTTGACTCTAAATCTCTTTCTGATTAACAAAAAATACAAATCTACCAAATCTTTTGGGTCATTGCGGTCAAAAAAAGCCATTACCTTATTTGCGGCAATATCCTCTAAAGAATCAATCAAAATGCCTTGCCATTTTTTTAGCGGCTTTATTCTCGGATGGCCATAAAAGACAAATTCAATTCTCAATTCCTCCTCATTGTGAAGGAAAAATTCCCAGCGGTCAAAAATTTTTTTCTCTTCTATTTCTTTTAATTTAAGTTGTTTTTTGAGATTTTGAACAAAACTGATTATTTCATTATAGCCAAACGGTTTGCCGCTAAAAAAATCAATGTCTTTTGACTGCCGATGATACAAATAAACCGAAGATAATAAAGTGCCACCTGTCCAATAAAATTTATATCTAAGATGAGATTGGGAGAATAACTCCAAAACTTTTTTTTGAAGAGGGGTTAGTTCAGCCATATTTTTTAAAGTAGAATTTTAACATCATTCTTTTGCCGGGATCTAATCTTTTTTTTAGTTTTTGAAAATATTTCTTAATTATTTCTTTTTTTAACCCTTGCCAATCATCGTAATTTATTTTTCTTTCCAAGTACCAAAGCCACTGCCTTTCGTTTTTCGGCTGCCAATTCTTCGGCAAATTGTAATCCCAAAGTTTCATACTTTTTATAATTGAAAACTTTATATTTAATCCTCACTCCTCCAAAAACCTGAAAGTAGAAATCTATTCTGGTATTCTAAAAATTTGTAAATCTTCGGGGTTCGGTTTTGAACAATCTTCAGGACAAATACACCAATCTTCGCCCTTACCACAAAGTTTGTCTCCGCATTTAACACAAGTATAAGCTGTCATTTCTTCTAAACAAAATACCTCATTATTTTTATTTCTGTATGGATACGTAACATCGCGCTTTACTAATCCTGAGCAGCAGCTCTTACAATCACAGGGACCACAACGACTATCTCCTTCTTCCGCGCATTCTTTACGCCATTTCTCACAGTCCGTTTCTTCAATTGTTTCTTCTAGTTCAATAAACCTAAAAGTGGAAAGAATTTGTTTGAAAATTTTTTCCGTATCAAAATTTCTACAAATTTGAGTATCTATTTTTTCAATATGATAAATAAAATTGTTATTTGAAACTAATATAGCAGTGTTGGGAAAAGGATCTGAAAGATCTTCGCATTCAAAAGCTTCTATACCCCCTATATTTACTAAAGTAAATTTTTCTTCTTCTAAACATTTAATTTTACTTAAGGCATATTGACCGTCTTGTACTTCCAAATGTTTTTTTATATTTGAGCCTAAAAATTTTTCAAAACGAATTGAGATACAAGCATAATTTTCCTCCATATCTTGGTGACGAAAATCTACAGCAAAGGACACATCTCTATCAATTTCCCATTCTTTTGGATACTTCACTTCAAATCCATACCCCTCATTCCTATAGATTTTCCAATCTGCTGTCTCGTCTTTTACAACTCCTTCTGGAGCTTTCACCTCCTCTTTCTTTACCTCAAAATACTGCCAAGATAAAATTCCTCCGACAACAAAGGTGGATAGAATAACCGCAATCCAAATTTTAGAAAAAGCTTGAGACATAAATAAATTTATTCTTTGAAAATTTCTTTTTCTAATTTTTTAGCTTCCTGAATAAAAAAATTTTTCCATTCGTTGTGGTTAATTTTTTTAAGCATTCGGGGGTAATCTTTGACTTCAATGGCTTTAATAAGTTGAGCGCCTAATTGAATGGGATCAATATGCCAGTCAAATTTTGCCTTAGCCTCAATCAAAAGTTTCTCAAAAGTATATCCTTTTTCTCTAATGACAAAATAAATATCTATAAAATCACGGGCCCGAGCTTTCATTGAGATGGTGTGAACTTTATTAACAGCTATATCATAAAGGCTATCCACGCTAATCCTTTTATACCTTAATCCTTTTTCTATTCGAGGAAAGGGATAATAATTAAAATCGACTTTCAAAAACTTTTCTTGATTAAAAAAAAGGTAAAAACTATGTAACCCTAAAAATTTTCGGTAATCGATTTTAACCAGTTTTAGCTTTCTTTTAATTTTACCAATAAACCTCTCAATGCTTGGCAAATGAATTTCTTGTTGGCTAAAAAAATCTAAATCTTCAGAAATCCGATGAAATAAATAAAAAGCAGCTAAAGGAGTACCACCAGTAAAATAAAATTTGCGAATTAAATAATCCTCTTTTGAAAATAAATTTAAGACTTTTTCTTGTTCAGGGGTAATAATTTTTTCTTTGGCCATAATAAAAATTCCAAAAATCTTTTAGTTTCCGGGTCCAAAAATAATTTCTTCCAATATTTTCTGACTAATTTCTCACTTAACTTTTCCTTACCCAATCCCCAATTTATCATCTGTTCTAATTTCCAGATTCTGTAACCTTTGGGGTCTTCTTTTTTAAATTTTTTTTCGTCAACACTCCAATTGTACATAAGTTTTTATTTTAATATTTTTACTCCAAAAAACCGAAAAGTAGAAAAAATTAAAAATCAAAATTCAGAATTTCTTCGTAGGGTTTTCCGATAAAATCTTTCAATTTTTTAGCGACTAAGTTTAATTCCCTTTGGCCTTCTAAGTTTTTAGCTCTGATTTCAGCAATATATCGGTTTTTAAAATATAAAACCAATTTTACATCTGAAAAATCAAATTTTTCAATTATAGATTTTACCGGGGAAGAATAGACGTCTGACCCGTCTGGCAAGGTTGGAAATTTTTGATATGTTAAATTTTTGCTCGTCTTTACATTCATATGCTCTAATATATCTTAATTCTAACCTTATGAACTCAAATGTCAATTATTCCTACTTCTCTTCCATTTGTCTGAAGATAATAAAGGCGCATAAATATCTTCCTCTCTTTTTATTTCTAAAGGGTTAAGTTTTCCTGAATCAAAGTCGTCAAATTTGACAAGGTCAATGCCTTCAATGAGCGCAATCGGCGTCTGTTCTTTTCCTTCGCCCATGGCTAAGGTGGCGGCTGCGGCTAAAGAGTCGGCGATGTTTAATTGAGAAATTTTCATTTTTCTGCCAAAAATATCTTTTTTCCCTCGATAATCTTTTAGAGGACGGAAGCCGTAGTAGGAAATTGATATTCCCAAGGTTCCCGCTCTCAGTGGAATACAGTGACTGTCTGAAATTATGACTCCGAAATTTTTTAAGCCATAATTTTTCTTAATAAATTTATAAATTTTTTTTGCCGCTGAAAATGGAGATTTTGGCCAGAGAATATAATATCCATTAGCGTTGCTTTCATCTATGCCGGCGGTGGGAATAAGGGTATTATTTTTAATTGTTAAAATGGCGCAGCCCTTTGGCGCCTGCTCTCTTTCTAGATATAATTCGGCTTCTTTTTTAATCAAATCGTCTTTATTTTTAATTAAATTCATTTTTTTGCATCTGCCCTGCCAAATTGAAACAATTTTTGAAGTAAAAACAATTATTGATTTCTCTTTCAGTTCAAACGGGGTTTCTTTAATAAGAGAAAATAAATTGTCTTTTGGCGGAAGAAAAACCCTAGCCCTGATTGGTTTAACTAAAAACATATTATTTTTCTTTAATGCAGGCGACTATTGTTTTTACTAATCTTTTATCAAAAGTGCTGGGAACGATGTAAGATGGGGTGGGATTTTTAATTAGAGAAGCGATTGCTTTGGCGATTTTGAATTCCAGTTCCAAGTTCATTCTCTTTCTCGTTTTCAAAAGCCCCTTAAAAACGCCGGGGAAAACAAGGACATTATTAATTTGATTTGGATAGTCGGGTCGGCCGGCGGCATATATATAATCTTTAGTCGCTTTTTCTATCTCTCTTGGAAGAATTTCCGGCTTAGGGTTGGAAATTGCAAAAATTATTGGGTTTTCCCGCATCTGTTTTATATTAGAACTATTTAAAAGCCCTGCCTTGCCGGTAACACCAATAAAAACATCGCTTCCTTTGATTGCCTCTTTTAATCCTCCTTTTAAATTTTCTTTATTGGTAAATTTGGCAATTTCTTTCTGGTATTTGTTGTCTTCCTTTCTGCTTCTAAATATTATTCCCTTTATATCAAAAACAATTATGTTTTTTAAGCCAATATAATTTAAAATTTTAAATATCCCATAGCCGCCAGCGCCAGAGCCCCCAAGACAAATCCTTGCTTTCTCTAATTTTTTCCCTACGAGATTCAAGGCATTAAAAAGAGCGGCTAAAACCGCTATTGCTATGCCCTGCTGGTCGTCGTGAAAAACAATTAAATCCCTTTTTTCCAATTCTTCCATAATGGCGAAACATTTTGGCGACTGGATGTCTTCAATGTTAAAAGCCGAAAAATTGGGAGACAAAATTTCAATTGTTTTTATTATTTCTTGGACTTTTTTTGTTTTTAGACAAAGAGGGTAAGCGTCCACCCCGGCAAGAAATTTCAAAAGCAATGCCTTACCTTCCATTATCGGCAGCGATGCCTCTGGAATTGAATCGCCAACTCCTATGGTTCTTGAACCGTCGGTAATAATAGCGACATTATTTCCTCTACCTGTATATTCAAATGATTTTTCCGGGTTCTTTGAAATTTCTCTTGCCGGCTCCGCTATGCCCGGAGTATAAATTAAAGGAAAATTTTCTTTTGAGACATTTATTTTCGGCTTGATTTCAATTTTTCCCCTTAATTCTCTGTGAAGTTTTAGCGCTTTGGTCATAATTATTTTTTATCTTACCAAATTTTATTTTATTTGACTATGGCTATATTCTTTTTTGCCAAACCAAAAAATGTTATAATTTTTAGAATGCAAAGTATTATTTTAATTTTAATCCTAATAATCTTTGCCCTGTATTTGTGGTATGTATTTTCTATTATCTATCATCTCATTAGGTTTGGCATCGGCGTTAAACCAAAATTCCTTGCCTTGATTTTCTTCATCGGTTCCGTTTTCCTCTTCCTTTTAGCCGTTTCGGCCTACAGCCAAATCAACTGGGGAGAAGTTCTAAGGGTTATTTCAGACAAAATAAAGGTTTATTTCCAACCCTGACATCTCTTATGCCTCTTTTCTTTACTGCCTCTAAAAATTCATTTGAGGGACAGCTCACGGAAGAGAAAACAGTTCTGGCGACAAGAAAACACTGGTTTGTTTTATTTTTCCCATTTTGGGCTTTTTTATTTTTGGCTCTTCTGCCTTTTTTGATTTATTTTTTTATCAATAATTTCAGCTGGTATAACATTATTTCTTCTCTGTTTTGGTTCTTGGTTATAATTCATTTCTTACTTTTATGGCTCTTGCTATTTTACCAAATTATGCTCTATATTCTTACCGTGGCGGTCGTTACCAACAAACGAATAATCAGAATTGACCAAAAAGCATTCTTTATATATGAAAGAAACGAGATGGAGTTAGACAAAATTCAAGATATTTCGGTAAACATTCAGGGTATCTTTGCCACCTTTTTAGATTTTGGTGACTTACAAGTTCAAACCGCCGGCACAATCGTCAAATTCACTTTCCCTCAACTGCCAAACCCTCAGAAAATAAAAGATATTATTATGGGTTTACCCCGTTAGAAATCATATCACAGATTTCTAACGCGTTTATCAAATAAGAGAGACAAATCTCTTTCATCGACCAATTGGAATTATGAACTCAAATAATAAGGACCGGAGCGTAATTGAAATAATTATTGTTTTAATTGTCGTCAGTTTAATCGGTGGTGGTTTATATTATTATCTTTCAAAACAAATGGAAGTGCCTGAAATTATTGAAAAACCGACGGAAGAAAAAGAAGAAATCACTCCCCCACCAGAAGAAGAATTACCGAAAGAAGAGGTGCCGGCGGAAGAAAAACCTGTCAAAAAGCCAGTTGTTCAAAAATGCGCCGATGAAACCCCTGCTGACCAATGTTCTATCAATAAGCCAAAGTATTGCGAAAATGGAAATTTGATAGATAAATGTAGTGTTTGTGGTTGTAATTTGAACCAAAGTTGTAATCCGAATGGAAGTTGTAGCCTATCAAAAACTCAAGTAAATATTATGGCCTATATTCAAACGGGAGTTTCTGGAGTAGATGAAACATCTTACCGAGATTTTATTGAAAACATAAATAAATTATATTTTAATAACGATCTTAATATCAAATTTAATATCGGAGGTATTATATGGTATAACCGAGATCAATCATGCGGAACAAATTTTTACAACAATGATGTTATAATGTGCGTTGGCCCCGACAAAGGAGGTTATTTAGGACCCCCTTATTATGTTGTCGGCGCCAACACGAACAACCCATTTGGCTTTTCACCAACGGGAGTTAGGGCTGTATCTCACGAGTTGGCTCATTATCTTGGTTTTCAAGACCTTTATTGGTTAAGATCGCAAGAGCCATTAAAAACGCCAAGTAGTTCCGAGATTGAAAATGATTTAATGACTGATCCCTATAACGCTGCAAATGTATTTGGAGAACATGCAAAATATGTTTTAAATTATAACTTTGAGCGTTTAAGGGTAGGGGGTTCAAACTCAATATTATATCCACGAAGCAGAATAGCTAGTAAGTTGAGGATTAATACCGGTATACCAAATCAAACTTGTCAGATTTATACTAGAGAACGAGACTACGTTCAATTTAATAGTAAAATTAATACAACCCCGGGTTTGACAAAAATAACTGATAGCTTTGGTAATTTCCAGATGAATATTGTCGCCGGCGACCCAGCTGATAATAATTTTGACATTTATTATCTTGATTGTAATGGAAATAATTTTTGGATTAATTCCTTAATGACGGAAGATTGTTTTAGACAACAGGGAACGGGGGGAGGGATTTGTAATATCCGGTGTTTGAGTCCCGGGAATTATTGCCAATTTTATTAATAAAATGACTATCGGACATGCGATGTCCAATTATCATAAGGACTTGTCCCGTAGTAGAACTTCGTTCACTACGGGACTGTGCCCAGTAGTAGAATTTGGACAAGTGTTTTGCAGAGCAAAACACTTACGATGCCGAAGGCAGTCCAAATTTCACTACTGGGTTGCTAAAATAGTATATTTTTGTTATCCTTAAGGAGATGAACCCCGTTAGAAGTCTTTGGCATAAAATTTTCCAAAGAAAAATTTTATGCCGGGCACTAAACGGGGCTCAATGAATATAAAAGGTCTGTTCGAAATTCTATGTGTTATATAAGGACAGACTTCTAACGGGGTGAAAAAACTTGTTATTCAAATCGTTGCTGGAATCGTCGGAATATATTTGGCCGAAAAATTTGTTCCCGGGGTTTCTTTAGAAATCATCCCCGGTCAAAGTTCGTTTTGGGGAATAACATTAACAGCTTTTTGGCAAATTTTAATTTTTGTTGGGGCTGTTTTGGGATTACTTAATTTTCTCCTAAAACCCCTTTTGAGAATAATCACTTTCCCACTAAGGGTGTTGACGCTTGGACTTTTTGGTTTCGTTCTCAATATGTTTTTGGTCTGGCTTGTTGATATTTTATTCTTAGAGCTCGAAATTCAGGGCTTAATTCCCCTATTCTGGACAACTTTGATTGTTTGGCTGATAAGTATTATTTTAGGGTTAATGTAAGTCCCAGTGTAATACCACTATGGAGAACTTTCTGCCATTTACTCAAATTATAGTTGCTGTTCTTTTGATTATCCTTATTCTTTTACAGCAAAGGGGCACGGCTTTGGGCTCCGCCTTCGGAGGTGAGGGCGGTTTCTATTCTACCCGACGCGGCATTCAGAAAAAAATTTTTTTGGCTACCTGCATCCTGGGAGCCGCTTTTTTATTATTAGCTCTGTTAAATCTCGCCTTCTGATCTTTTACGAACATAGTGAAAAATTTCAGTTTCCGATACAAAAAAATGAGGTTGCCGAATTTTACAATATCAAAATATCGTATGCCTTCAAAAACACAGTGGAGGCAGTTTTTTAAAGTTCTGGACAAAAAAGAAAAAATTATTTTTTTAGTTTTCTTTGTTTCCTCCATTGTTTCAGGCGCCTTTCTCTCGGTTAATTTCTATTTCGAAAATACCGAAATTAGGCCTGCTCTTGGCGGAAAATTCATCGAGGGGGTAATTGGTTATCCCAGATTTATTAATCCGATTTATTCCGAAACCTCCGATGTTGACAGAGACCTGGTTGAACTCATCTTCTCGGGTTTAATGAAATATGGAGAAAACGGGCAAGTTGTCACCGATTTAGCCGGGGATTATAAAATTCTCGAACAGGGAAGGATTTATGAATTCAAGCTCAGGGACGATATCTTTTGGCATGACGGAAAGAAATTGAGCAGCGACGACGTGATTTTCACCATTAAAATAATCCAAAATCCGGAAATAAAAAGCCCACTTTTGCCAAATTGGCTGGGGGTTGAAGTTGAAAAAATAGATGAATTGGGAGTAAGATTCAAATTAAAAGAGCCCTATTCGGCTTTTCCAGAAAGGGCAACGGTCAAAATCATACCCGAACATGTCTGGAAAGACGTTTTGCCCAAGAACTTTCCTTTGGTCCTCTTTAATTTAAAGCCGATTGGGACGGGCCCTTATCAGTTTAAGGATTTATACAGAGATGAAAAAGGGGAAATATCGTCTTTGGGGTTGACCCTGAATAAAAAATATTTCGGCAAAATTCCGAAAATTTCTCAATTTTTCTTTAAATTTTTTAATTCAGAAGAAAAATTGGTTGAAGCCGCTAATTTGGGCGAGGTCAACGGCCTAAACAGCGCTCAATTTATCGCAAGCCCTAAATTTCAAGAATACCGCTTTCTCTTGCCGAGATATTTTGCAGTTTTTTTTAACCCTAAAAATTCAAAGGTATTGGCTGAAAAAGGAGTACGTGAGGCGTTGAATTATGGAACCGATAAAAATGAACTCTTAGAAAAGGCCTTGAATAATCGAGGCCAAATTGTCAATTCTCCCTTGCTGCCTGAAATTTATGAATTAAAATTTCCCTCAAAAATTTATGAATTTGACTTGCAGAAAGCAAAGGAAATTCTGGACAAAGCGGGTTTCGTTGAAAAAAACGGAAAACGGTTAAAAAGCATCAAAAAGACCCCCGCCTTTCAGTTTAAAATTAATTTGAAACAGGGTTCGGAAGGAAAGGAAGTTGAAGAGCTGCAAAAATGTTTAGCTCAGGATAAAGAAGTTTACCCTCTGGGAAAAATTGACGGCCGTTTTGACGCTACGACAGATAGGGCGGTGAGCAGATTTCAAGAAAAATATAATATCGCGGGAGAAAAAGGGAAGGTTTTAGAAAAGACGCGGAAAAAACTGAATGAAGTTTGTTTTAGCGCTGAAGAAGAAATAATACCCTTAAGGTTTTCTTTGTTTACCGTAAAACAGCAGTGGCTCAGGGAGACTGCTTTCCTCTTAAAAAAACAGTGGGAAAATTTGGGGGCGGAGGTTGAAGTTAAAACCTTGGACATCAAGGATTTAGAGGGAAACATTATAAAATCTAGAAATTATGAAGCGCTTTTATTTGGAGAGGTTTTGGGCCAAATCCCCGACCCCTTCCCCTTTTGGCATTCTTCTCAAAGAGAATTTGGTTTAAATTTATCTGATTACAAAAATCAAAAAGCTGACGAATTGTTGGAGCTGGGCCGAACTGAATTATCTCCCGAAGTTAGGTCCCAAAAATACGAAGAATTGCAGGAAGTCATCATTGAAGACGCTCCGGCTCTCTTTTTGTACAACCCGGATTATCTTTATTTCGCGGCTTCAGATATAAAGGGGCTGAGGGGTGGCTTGATTGCCGACACTTC
>JAGUVE010000058.1 GCA_020063075.1 Parcubacteria group bacterium
GCCGGGATATATTCTGGCTTAATTTCTGGCCAAGAAATTGCCAAAAAAATTTTAGACGCAAAATACAGGCCAAAAATAACCCTAATGCTGGCTTCCCAGAAACTACAGGAAAAGTTGTTGGATATTTTAAATCTTAATCGGACGCTTATGAAATACTTCGTTAAAATTATGACCCTTTATCTATTTTTCAGCACCATCTTTTTCAATCTATTTAAAAAACCCTTCTCCAAAAAAATATAATGGCAAATTTTAAATCATATGCTAAACTTTTGCGGCTAATGGATGCCCGCGGTTATTTCCTGATGGCCCTTTTTGGTTTCCTTTTGGCCCAAGGATTTTTGTTTTCTATAAAAGATATCGTTATTTTCTGGGCAATCGTTTTTTTCCTTTTAGCTTTTGGCTTTTCAATTAATGACTGTTTTGACCAAAGAGAGGACAAAATTGATAAGACAAAGAAAAATCCAATCGTTTCTAAAGAAATCGGCTTTCGGAGGGCTTTGGGCTTTTCGTTTTTTTTGGCTGGCCTTGGGCTGATTCTTTCTATGAGCTACGGTCTGTCAGTTTTTTTGCTTTGTTTAATTGGCGCGCTTTTAACATTTTTTTATTCTTCTCCTCCTTTAAGGTTGAAGTCGCGGCCAATTTTTGACATAATTTCTCACGGTTTTTTTGCCGGCGTTCTTATTTTCCTTTTGCCTTTTTTGATTTTTAAGACCCGGCTGAATTTATTTTATTATCTAATTACTTTTTCTATTTTTTATTTTTCAATTATCCTCCAGCTAAGGAACGGATACGAAGATTATGAAATTGATAAAATAGCCGGTTTAAAAACCACCGCCCATACTTTGGGTTATCAAAAAACAGAAAAATTACTAAGACATTTAGCAATTTTTTATCCCCTGATTTTCTTTCCAATTTTTTATTTTATTCCTGTGTTCACTTTAATTTTTCTTTTTTTGTTTTTTATTTTAACTTTTATTTTCTTTGTTTTATTTTTATCTTTCAAAGAACACAAATTGGTAAAAAACTATAAACTGCTGGATGGCTATAATATGTTGGTTTATAGTTTAATATTAATAGCCGTTTTATAAATTTACAGAGCGCACAGGCAAAATTTCTTCCAGAAATTTCGCCTGCGCTAAAAATCAATTTTTATTGATTTTTAGACTGCCTTACAGGAACTTCAATCAAAAATTGAAATTCCCATACAAAAACTTTCAGTTTTCTACACAATAAAATGAGAAAAAAGGAAAAAGAAAAAAAAGAGGGAATCGTTGAGTATTTGGAAAAATTAAAGCCGGAAATTGATAAAATTATTGAAAAATATCTTAAAAAAAGAGCGACCAAAAAATGGCTCGCATCTACTTTTGGCAAACCACGCTATTCCTTTTCACCAAAAGCGGCCGAGGAGAGTTTATCTAAACCCATCTGGAATTTTTTGAACCGGGGCGGGAAAAGATGGCGTCCGATTTTATTTTTGTTAATTGCTCGGGCAATTGGCGGTAACATTAAAAAAATTAAAGAATTGGCAATCATTCCCGAACTTATCCACGAGGGAACCATTATTGCAGACGACATAGAAGACGAAGCAGAATTGAGAAGGGGAAAACCTGCTTTGCATAAATATTTTGGAGTTGATATTGCGTTAAATGTTGGCAATTTTCTCTACTTTTTGCCGCTTTTTTCTTTAATAAAAATCAGGAAAAAATTTAAGCCGAAAATTTTACTCCGAGCTTACGAAACCTATATTCAGGAGATGATAAATTTGAGCTTAGGCCAGGGAATGGATATTTATTGGCACAAAGGGAAAGCAGAAAAAATAGACGAGAAAGAGTATTTGCAAATGTGCGTTTTCAAAACCGGCTGCATTTCAAGATTGGCGGCAAAACTGGCAGTTATTTTTTCAGGGGGGGGCGAGGAATTAACCGAAAAATTCGGAAGAATGGCGGAGGCAATTGGAGTTGCCTTTCAAATCAAAGACGACATTTTAGATCTCACCCTTGAGGGCGGAGAAAGAGAGAAGTTCGGAAAATCCTTTGGCAACGACATCAAAGAGGGGAAAAGAACTTTAATGGTAATCCACACTCTAAAAAAAGCTGACCAAAAAGATAAAAAGCGATTGCACGAAATTTTAAATAAGCGCACTAAGGATTTTGGCGAAATAAAAGAAGCGATTGGGCTTATAAAAAAATATAAGAGCGTTGAACATGCGGAGAGAGTTGCCGATGAAATTGTAAGTGACGCCTGGCGGGATGCGGATAAATTATTGCCGGAGTCAAAAGC
>JAGUVE010000032.1 GCA_020063075.1 Parcubacteria group bacterium
AAAACAAAAATTGAAGATAAAAAAATAGAAAAAACTGAAAAACCATTAACGGGAAAAGTTGCTATTGCTTATGAGGTGGGAAAATTAATAGCGGAAAAAGCCCTGGAAAAAAAGATTGAAACGGCAACCTTTGATAGGGCGGGCTATAAATACCATGGCAGAGTAAAGGTATTAGCTGAGGGAGCAAGGGAGGGAGGACTTATTTTTTAAATTTCTAATTTCTAAAAATGAAAAAAGAATTTAGTAAAGAAAAATCAAAGGATGGATTTGAATCTAAATTATTGGATTTAGCGAGAGTTATCCATGTAAGGGCTGGGGGAAAAAAATTAAGATTTAGGGCGGTGGTTGTAACCGGAAATAAAGCCGGCAAAGTCGGTGTTGGGGTAGCCTCGGGTTTAGACGTTGCTCAGGCAGTGGAAAAAGCAACCTATCAATCCCAAAGAAGCATAATTGAATTTCCGATTATTGGAGATACCATTCCCCACGAAGTCCAGGCAAAATTTGGACCGGCAAGGGTTTTATTAAGACCTCAAAGAAAAGGAAGAGGTTTAGTGGCGGGTGGTACAGTTAGGGTGATTTGTAATCTGAGTGGAATAAAAAATATTTCTTCAAAAATTTTGGGCGGAACCCGCAATAAATTGAACAACGCCATGGCGACTATCACCGCTTTGAAAAAATTAAAATTGAAAACTAAATAATTTTAACCACTATGCAGCTGCACGAATTAAAAAAAACACACAAAGCAAAAAAGCCAAAACGCATCGGAAGAGGAGGCAAAAGGGGCCATTATTCCGGCAGAGGGATAAAGGGACAAAACGCGAGGGCTGGAGCTAAGTTTAAGCCCATAGTCAGGGAATTTCTCAAAAGATATCCAAAATTGCGGGGCTACAAAAGGAAATCAATAATCAGAAATCAAAAATCAAAAAGTGTGATTTTAAACTTGGAGCTTTTGGAGAAAAAATTTAAGCCCGGGGAAAACGTTACTCCCGAAATTTTGCTCGGAAGGAAAATTATTAATAAAATTAAGGGAAAGGTTCCGAAAGTGAAGATTTTGGGAAAAGGAGAACTGACGAAAGAGCTGACCATAGAAAGGTGTTTTTTTTCAAAATCGGCTAAAGAAAAAATTGAAAACGCGGGAGGAAAAATAATATGAACTGGTTTCAGAAATTAGTTCAAATTTTTAAAATAAAAGATTTGCGAAGCAAAATTTTGTTTATTTTGCTTATTTTTGCCATCTTCAGGACAATGGCGAATATTCCCATTCCCGGCATTGATGCCCAGGGGATGAAGAATTTTTTTAACCAGTTTCAAATGTTTGGTCTTTTAAACGTATTCACCGGCGGCGCCTTGGACAAACTCTCAATCGTTATGTTGGGGTTGGGTCCCTATATCACCGGCGTCATTATCCTCCAGTTGCTGACGATGATTTTTCCTCAATTGGAAAGAATGTACAAAGAAGAAGGGGAAGCGGGGCGTCAAAAATTCAACCAGTATGCAAGAATTGCCACCGTCCCGTTGGCCGCTCTTCAGGGGTATGCAATGCTTGCCTTGCTTTCTCAGCAAAATGTTATCGTGGGTTTATCTCCCACCCTGCTTTTAACTTCAATTTTAACCGTAACCGCTGGAGCCCTCTTTTTAATGTGGCTCGGAGAATTAATCTCTGAAAAAGGCATTGGAAACGGTGTTTCTCTTTTGATATTTGCCGGGATTGTCGCCGATATGCCAAATAATCTCCGCCAACTTTTAGTTACTTATGAGCCGGCTCGGATTCCTTCTTATCTGCTCTTTCTGGCTATGGCAATAATTATTATCGGGGGGGTGGTTTTAGTTAACGAAGCCAGAAGAAACATTCCCGTTTCTTACGCAAAGAGAGTCAGGGGTATGAAAATGTACGGCGGCGTTTCAACCTATTTGCCTTTGAATATTAACCCAGCCGGGGTAATACCAATAATTTTTGCTCTTTCCATCTTGCTTTTTCCTTCAATGCTCGCCAATTTTTTGGCAGGAGCCGGGGGTTGGGTGGGGGCCCTTGCCAGAGGAATCGGAGATTTTTTCCAAGACCCCTGGGTCAATGGAACTTTATACTTCATTTTGGTCTTCGTCTTCACTTATTTTTATACCGCCGTTACGTTTGACCCAAAAGCCATAGCCACCAATCTTCAAAAAATGGGCGGTTTTATTCCCGGCATCAGGCCCGGGGAAAAGACAGCCGGTTTTCTTTATTATATTCTTAACCGTGTCTTACTGCTGGGCGCTTTATTTTTAGGGACGATTGCCATTCTGCCTCAAATCGTCGGCGGGGTTACCGGCGTTCAGGTTTTTCAATTTTTGATTGGAGGGACTTCTCTATTAATCGTTGTTTCGGTGGTTTTGGAAACCTGGCGCCAAATTAACGCTCAATTGGAAATGCATGATTATGAAAAATTGTAAAATCATCATTTTATTGGGGCCGCCGGGTTCAGGAAAGGGAACCCAAGCGGGGCTTGTTTCTGAAAAGTTAAATTTATATTACATTGAGACGAGTAAAATCATTGAAGCAAATGTAATGAAAGCGAAAGCCAAAGATTTTGTTAAAATCGGAGGCAAAAAATACTCGCTTTTGCAGGAAAAAACATTTTGGAAAACGGGCAAACTTTGCACTCCGGAAGTGGTATCCTTCTGGGTCAAAAAGAAAATAGAAGAATTATCAAAAGAGGGAAGGGGATTGGTTTTTGCGGGTTCTCCCCGAACTTTATACGAAGGAAAACAAATTATTCCCTTCTTAAAGAAAATTTATGGAACAAAAAATATTAAAATTTTCCTTCTTGAAGTTTCGCCGGACGAAACCTTGTTTCGCAATTCTCAAAGAAGAATCTGTGATTTGTTCCGTCACCCGATACTGACCAATAAAGAAACCGCAGGGTTGACCAGATGTCCTTTGGACGGGTCAAAATTAATAAAAAGAAGAGGCCTTGACACCGTAGAAGTTATTAAGGTCCGGCTCAAAGAATATAGAGAAAGAACTTATCCCTTAATCAATTATTTCAAAGAGCAGGGTCTAAGGGTTAAAAAGATTAATGGAGAGAAACCGGTGGCCGATGTCTTTGACGACATTCTCAATAAACTAAAAGCGAAAAGTTAAAAACGCCTTTGCGTTTTACACTTTACATTTTTATGATTTTGACAAAAACAAAAGAAGAACTTGAGATTATGTCTGAAGGCGGTAAAATCCTGGCTGAAATTATGAGAGAACTGGAAAAAAGAGTGAAACCGGGAAGTAAAACCTTGGAATTAGACAGGCTCGCTGAGAGCCTGATTCTAAAATCGGGAGGGAAATGCTCTTTTAAAGGATACGATGGATTTCCAAATTGTCTTTGCGTTTCAATCAATGAAGAGATTGTTCATGGTATTCCGTCAGAACGAGCATTAAAAGAAGGAGATATAATTAAACTTGATTTAGGATTTTTTTATCAGGGTTTTCACACCGATATGGCAATTACTTTGCCGGTGGGAAAAGTTTCTTTTGAGGCCCAAAGATTAACAAGGGTGACAAAGAAAGTTTTGAAATTGGCAATAAAAAAAGCAAGACCCGGAAATACCCTGGGCGGTGTTGGAAATACAATTCAGAGATACGTTGAAAGCCAGGGGTTTAACGTGGTCAGGGAGCTTTGCGGTCATGGAATAGGCCGCGCATTGCATGAGGAGCCGCAAATTCTAAACTACGGCAAACGAGAAACGGGCGAAAAAATAAAAGAAGGCATGGTTTTTTGTTTGGAACCGATGGTTACAATTGGCGATTGGAAAATAAAAAGGCAAAAGATGGCTATGGCTACCAAACCGCAGACAACTCTTTATCGGCCCACTTTGAGCATACAATAGTTATAACAAAACACGGCGCCAAAATTTTAACCAAATTATAATAACCCCCTTGAGCCCTTCTATTTTGAGCGTTTAAAGATTTTGTGATAAAATAAATGAAATATATGCCAGAAACCTATTTATCGGTCATTATTCCGGCTTATAATGAGGAAAAGCGGCTTCCAAAGACCTTAAAAGAGATTGATGGTTATTTGCAAAATCAAAATTATAATTATGAAATCATAGTTGTTAATAACGGCTCAAAAGACAAAACGGCTGAAGTTGTTAAGAATTTAACAGGCGAAATTAAAAACTTAAAGTTAACAGATAATAAAGAAAATCGGGGCAAGGGCTTTGCCGTTCGTCAAGGGATGTTAGGGGCAAAAGGGGATTACAGAGCTTTTACCGACGCTGATAATTCAACGCCAATTAGCGAGCTCGAAAAAATATTGCCGGAATTCAGAAAGGGATACGATGTTGTTATCGGCTCAAGGGATGCCGAGGGCGCGGTTTTGGATCCGCCTCAGCCCTGGCAAAGGCGACTCTCGGGGGAGGTTTTTAAATTATTCAGGAAAACCGTTCTTAATCTTTGGGGTATTGAAGACACTCAATGCGGTTTTAAGGGCTTCACAAAAAGGGCGGCTGAGGATATTTTTCCAAAGTGCAAGATTGAAGGATTCTCTTTTGACCCGGAAGTTTTACTCATAGCCAAAAAATTGGGATATAAAATAAAAGAAATCGGCATCTATTGGAAAAATGACCTGGAGAGCAAAGTAAAACTTAAATCGGTAATAAATATGGCCATTGACCTATTGAAAATAAGGATAAATTTAATTACTAAAGTGTATGACTGAAAAATCAAAAAATCCGCCTTCGCCGAGGCTACGGCGGACAAGCAAAAAGCAAAATTCAGAGGTTAAATTTCCGTCTGAACTTCGTTCCGACCCCCTTTCCCGCGACTGGGTAATTATTGCCACCGGCCGGGGCAGGAGACCGGAAACCTTTAAACAAGAAAGACGGAAAAAAATTATTCCTCCAAAAAAAAATTGCCCCTTTTGCCATATTTCCAAAGAGGAGAAACCGATTTTAATTTTTTCAGAGGG
>JAGUVE010000090.1 GCA_020063075.1 Parcubacteria group bacterium
AAACACGATTTAATTTTTAGGAAAATCTTGATTGATACAAGACTCAAGGCTGAAGATATTGATAATTTAGTTTCTTGGCTGGAGAGTTTGGAAGAAACAATAAAAAAGAGAAAAAGATTCTGGGAATGGGAAAACTTGATAAAGCTGGGGTCAATAGGCAAGGACTGGGCGGCCGGTTTTTCTCCCACATTGGATAAATTTTCGCTGGATATATCTCGGGCTACAAAAAGGAAGAATTTTCCGCAGATAATCGGCCACGAGAAAGAAATTTCACAAATGGAAAGAATTCTTTCCCGAAGAGAAATTAACAATGCTTTGATTGTCGGAGAGCCGGGGTCGGGCAGGAAGAGTTTGATTGAGGCCTTATCCGTTAATTCGGCTTTGGGTAAGAGTTTAGCCGAAGTGAATTACAAAAGAATTATTCAATTGGATTTACCTTCTTTGTTGGCTCAAACCGGCAACCCCGAAGAGTGCGAGACGATTTTAGACACGATTTTCAGAGAAACAATTTCAGCCGGTAACATAATTTTAGTTATTGATGAATTTCATGATTTTGTCGGCGACAACGTACGACCGGGGGGTATTGATATTTCAGGAGTTATATTGCCTTATCTCCCCCTGCCCGAATTTCAAATTGCGGCTATAACCACCTATGAGGGGCTTCATAAAAAAATCGAACTGAAACCTTCTTTATTAAATCTTTTTGAAAAGGTTGAGGTTTCTGGCGTTACAGAGCGGGAAACTTTATTTATCTTGGAAAATCTGGTGCCCCTTTTGGAGTTTAAATACAAAAAATTTATTTCTTATCCTGCCCTGAGAGATATTATCAATTATTGCGAAAAATATATGCCTTCCGCGGTTTTTCCCGAAAAGGCAATAAATTTATTGGACGAATCAATCGTTCATTTAGCTCAGACAAAAGAAAAAATACTTTTGCCAAAGCATGTGGCGAATATTTTTTCGGAAAAAATTCAGATTCCGGTTGGAGAGTTAGAAAAGAAAGAAAAAGATGTCTTATTGAATTTAGAGAAATTAATCCACCAGCGGATAATCAACCAGGAGGAAGCGGTAAAAGAGGTATCAACGGCCTTGAGGAGGGCAAGGGCTGAAATATCTTCCAGAAACAGGCCAATGGGGAATTTTTTATTCCTTGGTCCTACCGGGGTGGGAAAGACCGAAACCTCAAAGGCCTTGGCTGAATTTTATTTCGGTGCAGAAAAAAAAATGATTCGGCTTGATATGTCAGAATTTCAACAAGTCAAAGACATTCCGCGGCTGCTCGGCTCTTCTGGCGAAGAGGGTTTGCTGACAACCAAGGTTAGAGAAAATCCCTTTTCCGTAATTTTGCTGGATGAAATTGAAAAAACCCATCCGAATATTTTGAATTTATTCCTGCAGATTTTGGACGAAGGCTTTGTAACCGACGGTTTGGGGAGAAAGGTTTTTTTTCGCGATACCATAATAATCGCCACTTCAAATGCCGGTTACCAAATAATCTTGAAAGCAATTGAAGAAAAAACCGATTGGTCGGGAGTAAAACAGAAACTTTTAAAAGAGCTTTTTGAAAAGGGGGTATTCCGGCCGGAATTCATCAATCGGTTTGATGCCGTAGTTGTTTTTAAGCCCCTGGATAAAAATAATTTGCTTAAAATTTCAGAGTTAATGCTTCAGAAAATAAAAAAGGGGTTAAAGGAAAAGGAAATTGAATTCGTAATTACAGAACTCCTGAAAGGAAAAATTGTGGAATTGAGTTATGACCCGAAATTCGGGGCGAGAGAAATGAGAAGAGTAATACAAGACAAAATTGAAAATGTTTTGGCTCAAGCACTTTTGTCCGGAGAAATTCAGAGGGGAGAGACAATTGAGATAGATTCCGATAGTTTTCAAATTTTTAAAAAATAAGCGCTGAATTTTTTTCTGTTTTGGGAAAAAATATGATAAATTAGGGTAAAAGGCCGCCTATTTTACACAGGTTGGGAACTAATGTTGAAAATTATTAAAAGAGGAGAAAGATGAACAATAATAATTTTAACGCCAGCACTTCAAAACCTTCTACTCCGGCCATAGGCAAGATGGGGCGAGATGAAAGAGGTGTATTTTATGATTATTTTGTTAGGATTACGCTTGAGGAGACCAATATAGAAGGCACGGTAAGCCACTATAATTTCGCTAGGCTCTTTGGCAAGGCAAGAGAATTATTTGCATTAGAAGGCATTCCAAGGTTTTCTGCCGGTATGGGGCGGGCCTATCTTCTCCAGACCTGTAATGCTTCTTACGAGTTCAAAAAAAGTTTTCACTTTGGTGACTTTATGACTGTTAGAATAAGAATTCTCCACGTAGGAAATTCAAGTTTTGAATTAGGAGCAGAGTTTATTAGCGCTCAAACGAACGAAATTTACGTAACTGGAAAACAAACAATTGTATACACTGATTTAAAAGGTAATCCGATAAAAATCCCCGACACCTTGAGAACCATTCTAATGGATGCTCTTCACCCGACAATTTCCGCCAAAAAGAACTAATTTAAGAGAGTCATTGCCTTTTTAATGAAAAATATTTTTAAAATTTTATAATTTTATACAAATGAAAACAGATTTTTGATGAATCTTTTCACATTGCATACTTTACCGCCCTTATTGAGTTCAATTTTGTTTCTATTTTTAGGAGGTTTTGTTTATTTAAATAATCGAAAATCCATTGTTAATATCACCTTTGCTCTTGTTTGTTTTGTAACTTTTTGGTGGCAATTTTCTTGGTTTATACTATTTAATACTCAAAATGAAGTGTTAGCTAATTATTTGGTTAAAATTGGTTATATAGGAATAATATTTATTCCTATTTTCTTTTTTCATTTTTTTCTCTCCTTTTTGCGAGAAGTCAGCACAAAATTTGATAGATATTTACTCTATTTCTCATATTTAATGGGGTTGGCATTTGAAGCAATTTTATTAACAACTAATTATTTTATAAATGGCTTTTATGAATATTCTTGGGGATTTTATCCAAAAGCAGGTTTTCTCCACCCCTTATATCTTTTGGCGCTTACCGCTTTAGCTATTCGGGGCCTTTATCTTTTGTTCTCTTTTTTAAAAAAGAAAACCGTCCCCACCGAATACCGTCAAGAAAAATATCTCCTATGGGCCTTAATATTTTATATCTTTGCTTCGGTTGATTTTCTTTTGAACTATGGAGTAGAATTTTATCCTTTTGGTTTTTTATTTATTTCGATTTTCTTGGGAATCACCGCCTATACCATTGTAAAGCATTATCTTTTTGGAATTAAGGTTATTTTAACCGAGCTTTTGGTGGGGGTGATGGCGACTGTTTTACTGATTCAACTTTTAATCACTCAAGCTCTTTTATGGAAGATTATAAACAGTTCTGTTTTAATCCTTTTTATCATTTTTGGGTATTTTTTAATAAAAGCCACCATTGCGGAATCAAAAAGAAGAGAAGAGGCGGAAAGCCTTGCATACCGAGAAAGAGTCCTAAGGAAGGCGACAGAAGATATACTTAGGGAAAAGGAAATCTTGGCTGAGAAATTTCAGGTAATTGCTATTAAATCAACGGCCTTCAAAGAAAGCGCTGAGGAATTAGCCCAGAGAGAAAAGGTCTTTAGGCAAAAAGCAGAAAAATTAGCCAATGATTTTCAGCGATTTAACGAAGTCAGAAATCAGATGTTCTTGACGGGGTATCATCACAGCCGAACCCCTCTGGCTCATATAAAAAACTTTGCTTCTCTTCTTTTGGAAGAAACATACGGACCAATAACCAAAGAACAAAAATGGGCGCTTCAAACAATTTTTAATAAAGTCCAGGAGTCAATTGATTTAGCCAATTTATATTTAAGCGTAGCCGAACTTGAATCCGGCAAAAAGGTGATTTCAAAAGAAAAAACAAAATTAGAAAAAATAGTCAGAGACCAAATTAAAAAACTATCTTACGAGGCAAAATTGAAAAATATTAAAATCGTTGCAAAAATTGAAGCCCATTTGCCGGAAATCCTGGTTGACCCGGAAAAAATAGGAGTGGTTTATTATGCTCTATTGGAAAATGCCTTAAAATACGCTCCGAAAAAAGGAGGAAAAATAACCCTCGGTTTAAAAAATACCCTTCGACAAGCTCAGGGCAAGACCGAAAAAGACACAATTTTATTTTATTGCCAAGATAACGGCATTGGCATAAAGCGAGAGGAAATACAAAATTTAGGTCAGGTGCCATATCAGAGGACGGAAAGAGCTAAAGACGTTCATGGCACCGGCAAAGGATTAGCCCTCTATCTCTCACGTTTAATCGTCAAAACCCATCAAGGAAAAATCTGGGCTGAATCGGAAGGCGAGGGAAAAGGTACAACGTTCTACGTTGAATTGCCAATCAATTAGATATTAAATTTTAGATAATAGACATACTAAAGGGTTTAAGCCCTTTTTTTTGTTTGCCCGGCAGAACAACTTTGATTGCCCCGACCCTGGTTGGACAAATTGTCGCAAAGCCAATTGAAGTTGTCTCACCGGGTTTGAATTGTGGATTTTCTGTGGAAAAGTCATAGATTTTATATTCAAATTTTATTTTATACCGATTTGACCGAAGCATCAACCAAAGGTTAAAATAAAGCTGTGGGGAATTGTGGATAACTATGGGGAAAAAATCCCATAATGTGGAAAAGTATGTTTATAGGTGAATACACTTATTTAATAGACGAAAAAAAACGATTGGCTATTCCGGTTAAATTTCGCAAAGGTCTGGGAAAAAGAGCGGTAATTACGAGGGGTATTGATAATTGTCTGGTAATCTACCCTCTGCCTGAATGGCGAAAATTGGCCATAAAATTGGAAAGTTTGCCCTCAAGCAGAGCTGACAGCCGCGGTTTTATCCGTCTTATGTTGGCCGGGGCGGTTGATGTGGAGTTGGATAAATTGGGGAGGATTTTAATTCCTGATTATTTAAAGAACTACGCCACTTTAAAAAAAAATGTTTCAATTTTAGGTCTGTCCAATAGGATTGAAATTTGGGATGGAGAGAAATGGCAAGAGTACAAAAAGAAAACAGAACAAGATGCGGGGGGTATAGCGGAAAGATTAAAAGAGTTAGGAGTATAAAGATGCACGTCCCCGTTCTTCAAAAAGAAGTTATCAAATTTTTGGCGCCGAAACCGAACGAAAATTTTATTGACTGCACATTCGGCGGCGGCGGACACGGATTAGCTATTATTGAAAAGATATTACCCAATGGAAAATTGTTGGGTATTGAACGGGATGAAGAAGTTATCCGCCGCCTCAAAATCAAAAATCAAATTTCAAAAATCAAAAATAATTTAATTCTGGTTTGTGATAATTTTGCTAACTTAAAAATGGTTGCTGAGAGAGAAAAATTTGGTGAGGCTTCGGGAATTCTATTCGACCTGGGATTGTCAAGTTGGCACTTGGAGAAGTCGGCTCGGGGATTCAGCTTTTTGAGAGAAGAATTTCTGGATATGAGATACGGTGCTCAAAATTATTTGACGGCGGAAAAAATTATCAATGAATATTTCGGAAAAGAAATAGAAAAAATTTTAAAAGATTATGGGGAAGAGAGGTTTGCAAAAAGAATTGCCGGGGAAATTGTCGCGACGAGAGAAATTAAACCGGTTAAAACAACGTTGCAATTAGTTGAGATTATAAAAAAAGCGACGCCCGACTGGTATCATCGTCAGCGAATTCACCCGGCTACCAGAACTTTTCAGGCCTTGAGAATTGCGGTAAACGAAGAATTGGAAAATTTAGAAAAAGCGCTTCCCCAGGCATTGGAAATTTTAAAAAAAGAAGGAAGATTAGCGTTAATTTCTTTTAATTCGCTTGAAGATCGCCTTGTCAAAAATTTTTTGAGAAATAACAGGTCGAGATTAAAAATCTTAACAAAAAAGCCGACATCGCCTTCTTTGGAGGAAATAAAATTTAATCCCCGTTCAAGGTCCGCGAAATTAAGAGCGGCAGTAAAATTATGATATTAAATCAACCGTTGCCTAAATTTAATTTCATCGTTTCGATTATTTCAAAATTCATAAATTTCGGAAAATTTAAACTTGAAAATTTCGGAAAATTTATCTGGTATCTGGGCTTTATTTTGACAACACTCCTTGTAATTTTTTATATTTTCCAGTTAAACTCCGTAACCGAGGGTATGTATTTAATCAAAAATTACGACAAAAAAATAGAAAATCTTTCTCAAGAAAATAAACGCCTGGAAATTAAATTTTCTAAAGAGAATTCTCTGGAGAATCTGGGGTCGTTGGTGGAAAACTTAGGGTTAAACCCCGTTGAAAAAACCGACTACATTGAGATTCCGGATAGCACAGTATTGGTAAAATGAACCGCTTGAGAATAAATTTAATTTTCTTCTTAACCATCATTTTAGGAATGGCGGTAATCGGCCGGCTTTATTCTCTTCAGGTTTTAAAGGGAGATTATTGGCGCGCCATAGCCCAGGGCCAGCAAATAGTAATCGATGAAACGAGCGGAGAAAGGGGGAGCGTTTATTTTAGCGGCGGGCAGATTTTAGCCACAAATGAAAAAGGGAAATTTTTACACATTTCTCCAAAAAAAATTAAGGATAAGGAAAAGACAGCCAAAGCAATCTCAAGCATAGTTAATCTACCGGAAAACGAAATTTTGGAAAAAGCAAAGAAAAACGACTACTTTGAACTGATAAAAAAGCGCCTGACAGCGGAAGAGATCAATTCTCTAAAAAGATTAAATTTAGAGGGTGTTTATTTTAGTGAGACGATTTTTAGAAATTATCCGCAGGGAACCATGGCTTCTCAGGTAATAGGTTTTTTAAACGAGGCGGGTCAAGGTCAATACGGCACGGAGGGGTATTACGATGAGATTTTAAAGGGCAGGGAAGAATTGGAAGAAAGATTAAGGACTCCTTTTGGGTATTTGACCCCTTTAACTGACGAGAGAAAAACAAACGGCGCCGATATTTGGCTGACTTTGGATTATTCCATTCAATTTATGGCTGAAAAACTGCTGCAGGAAGCCAAGGAAAATTTAGACATCCAAAGCGGCCAGATTATAGTTATGGAACCCCGTTCAGGAAGAATTTTAGCTTTGGCTAATTTTCCAAGTTTTGACCCAAGCCGATATAAGGAATACGCAAAAGAAAATAAATTTGAAACTTTTCAAAATTCAGCAATACAAAAAATATTTGAGCCAGGTTCTGTTTTTAAACCCCTCACTATGGCCGCCGCCTTGGAAGAAGGAAAAATCACCCCCCAAACAACTTATTTTGACGAGGGTAAAATTCAGCTGGATGGCAGAACTATATATAATTTTGGCCAGCAAAAATGGGGCGAAAGGACAATGACCGAGGTCTTGGAGAAATCAATTAATACCGGAGCCATATTCGCGCAGAGAGCGCTCGGAGCGGAGAAATTTCTGAAATATCTGGATTCCTTTAAATTATTCGAGCCAACCTACATTGAATTGGAAGGAGAAATTTTTTCCGAGAATAGAAAACTAAAAAAAGGCAAAGAAATTGATTTTGCTACGGCTTCCTTCGGCCAGGGAATCGAAATAACTCCCCTTCAATTGATGCGCGCTTTTTCTGCCATTGCCAACGAAGGAAAATTAGCAGAGCCGCACATTGTTGACTCAAAAACAATTAAGATAAAACCGGAGTTAAGCCAAAATGTCATTTCATCAAAAACCGCTTCTCAATTGGCGGCTATGATGGTTAACGTAGTTGAAAGCGGTTTTGGCAAAAAAGCAAAAATCCCGGGATACTATATTGCCGGAAAAACAGGCACTGCCCAAGTCCCCTTTGAAGACAAAAAGGGTTATTATTTAGACAGAACCGTGCAGTCATTTATTGGCTTTGCCCCCGCCTTTGACCCAGAATTTTTAATTTTAGTTAAATTTGACAACCCGAAGGCAAAAAGCGCCGAGTACTCAGCGGCTCCCATTTTTCACGATTTGGCAAAATACATCATTGATTATCGGCAGATACCACCTGACTACGAGTAAAATTTTCAATCACTCGGCAATCTTAATCGCTTGGCGTAATTGTCTCGGTTGACACGCAGTCGGCTAAAGTATTAAGTGATGATTATGTTTCCGCCGCTGCTATATCTGCCGAGCTGCCCAGAGTATAAACAAAACACACATCAAATCTTGGGCTTGGCTGCGAAGTGTCAACCTCAACAATTCCGCCTCGCTTAAAGTTAATTGAAAATTTAAACACTGAAAATTCACTGAAAATTGAAAATTATAATGTTATGAATTTTTTATCAAAAATAAAATTTATTTTTAAAAAAACCAAAGTAATTCTGGTTGCGGGTCAAGGAAGGGCATGCGCAAGAGAAGCGATTTGCAGGGTCTTGGAAGGGAAATTTGAGCTCGGAAAGGATGTTTTAGTTTTTGAAACCGACTTAACAAAGGAGGATAACGCAGAAAAATTTAAGTTCTTGTTAAAAAATTCTCCTTTTCCCGTTTTAGTCGCTACTCATGCCGGCGACATTCCATTTGCTCAAGATTTTTTTGCCGGTGAAAAAGAAAGGGTTGAAGAAATTATGAAGCTGGCTGAAATTTTGCCTTCTCAGGGACATTTGATTTTGAATTTTGACGATGAAACCGTTCGGGAAATAATAGACGAAACAAACTTAAAAGAGTTGACTTTCGGTTTTGGGGAGGGAGCTGATTTACGGGCCAGCGACGTTAATTTGAATTCCGGGACTAATTTTAAAATCAATGAACGAGGCAATGTCGTCCCGATTTGGTTAGAAGGGCTATTCGGCAAAGAGCAGATTTACTCTGCTTTGGCGGCAGCTGCGGCGGGCACAATTTTCGGCTTGAATTTAGTTGAAATCTCCCAGGCGCTGAAAAATTATCAGTCGCTGGAGGGAAAAATGCAGCTAATTGAAGGACTTAAAAATTCAAAAATTTTAGATGATTCCCGGTCGGCAACCGTTTTTTCAATGTTAGAAGCATTGGATATTTTCGGAAAAATTCAGAATCCCGAGCAGGGTCGAAGGATTGCGGTTTTGGGAGATGTTTCAGGAATCGGAAAATATGCAATAGAAGTCCATGAATCCATCGTAGAAAAAACGGCAAAGAGCGCCGATTTATTATTTACTTTTGGTCCCAGGGCAAAACTTATCGGCAAGGGCGCGATTGTCAAAGGAATGCCTCTGGAAAAAATTTTTCAATTTGATACAATTGACGAAGGAATGCTAAAGTTAAAGGACGAGCTCCGAGAAGGGGATCTGGTCTTGGTTGACGGGTCAAAAGAGATGGAGATGGGGAAAATAGTTGAAGCAATAAAATTATAATAATTTTCTATGAAAAAAAAAGAAATTATTAAGGAAAAGCCGGAAAAGCTGGGTGGAAAAATAACGGAAGAAATACAGGAAATAGAAAAGAAAAAAGCGGAAGAGAAAGAGTTTTTGACCGAAGAAGAAAAATTTCTCAAGGAAAAACTGGAAAGGGAGATAAAATTAATGAAGTTCAGCCCGAAACTTCAGGATGAAGCAACAAAAAAGGCGCAGAAAATCAAAACCTTAGACATTCGGGGGAAAATAAAAAATTTGCTTGCTGTGGCTGAAGAAATGGGGGTGAGCTTTGCGGTCAAAGTGGCTGAAGATATGGAAGACCCGTACACTTTGGATATTTTCCACGACATCTTAGCCCGCGAAGGCCTTTTTAAAAAATATAAAAAATGAATTTTGATTTTTTTAATATTGTAGTTTCTCTCCTTGCCCTATTGGTCTTTGGGCTTTTATTTTATTTATTTTCAAGAAAGCGGTTGAAAGAAAGGATTTTCGAAGGTCTGGACAGGACTCTTTTTATGGTGACAATGCCAAAGTATGAACTGAAAAAAGAAGAGCTCATGAAGACGGAGGAAAAGAACTTGATTGGCCAAATGGAGCAGATTTACGCCAATTTTTTGAACTTAAGACACGGTTTATTTAAGAGTCCGCCGACAATTGCTCTGGAAATTGCTTCTCAGATCGGCGGCACCGATATTTTATTTTATGCCGCCGTGCCCCGGTTTTTAGAAAACGCTTTTGAAAAATATGTTCACGGCGTATATCCCCGGGCTCTGGTTGAAAAGGTGCCTCAGGACTACACCATCTTTGAACCGGGCGGATTTACCGCGGGGTCTTATTTGAAATTAATTGAAAAGCCATTTCTTCCCCTTAATACCTATAAAAATTTGGAAAAGGACCCAATTTCAATAATTACCGACACTTTTAGCAAAATTACGGCTGATGAAGGAGCGGCAATTCAGTTAATAATCAGACCCTTTCCTAAGGTGAACTGGATAAAGAGAGGGGAAAGGCTTTTATTTAAAATAAAAGAGGGAAAACCAGTAAGGATGGCGCTTTTGGAAGCTACAAGAAATCCAATCCAAGATTTCATTTTTGAACTTGTTGGAGCGCTTTTTGTTAAAAAATCAATACCGGGAAGGAGAGAGGATTACAGTCAATATGTTGAGCTCCAGAAGGAATTAAGAGTCGATGAAAGAATTATTAAGGCAATTGAAGAAAAAATACAAAAACAGGTTTTTGAAACAAACATAAGATTATTGGCTTCGGCTAAAACCCGGGAAAGGGCAGATGAAATTTTGGGCCACATGGAGGCGACTTTTGGCCAATTTTCCCTTTTTGCCTTTAATAGTTTTTCTTCAAGGAGAGTGAAAGGAGGGGGATTGCGGCGACTAATTTATGACTTCAGTTTTCGCAATTTCAGTCTCCATCAAAAAATTATTTTAAATGTTGAAGAGTTGGTAAGCGTCTATCATTTCCCCACCCGTTTCATTGAGACCCCTTATATTAAAAGCATCAAAAGCGTTGTGGCTCCGCCGCCGATTGAATTGCCGGAAAAGGGATTAAATTTAATAGGAAAGGTCATTTTTCGGGGGGAAGAAAAGGAGGTTTATTTTGCTTCCCCCGAGGATAGAAGACGGCATTTTTATATTGTTGGACAAACGGGCACCGGTAAAACGAGTTTATTGAGAGATATGATTAGACGGGATATTCAGGCCGGCCGGGGAGTGGGAGTGATTGACCCCCACGGCGATTTAATTGAGGCGACCCTGTCAAACATTCCCAAAGAACGCCTTGAAGACGTTGTTTTGTTTGAACCCTTTGATATGGAAAGACCGACGGGTCTGAATATGCTGGAATACGACACTCCGGAACAAAAGGATTTTGCCGTTTCCGAGATGATTGCCATTTTTCACAAACTCTTTCCGCCGGAAATAATCGGTCCTATGTTTGAGCATTATATGAGAAACGCGATGCTGGCCTTAATGGCTGATAAAGAGGAGCCCGGAACTTTGGTTGAAATCCCGAGGATATTTACCGACGATGAATTTATGGAATATAGATTAAAAAAAGTTACCGATCCCCTGGTCAAGAATTTCTGGCTGAAAGAATGGCGCCAAACAACGGGAGAAACAAAGTCAGACATGCTGGGCTATGTGGTTTCAAAGGTTGGCAGATTCGTTGAGAATGAAATGATGAGAAACATCATCGGTCAGTCAAATTCCGGTTTTGATTTGGCAAAAATAATGGACGAAGGGAAAATATTTCTGGCAAATTTGTCAAAGGGCTTAACCGGCGAGATAAACGGCTCTCTTCTGGGGTTGATTTTGGTTTCCAAAATGCAGATGGCCGCAATGAGGAGGGCAAGAATTCCGGAAGAGCAGAGAAGGGATTTCTATTTGTACATTGACGAGTTTCAAAATTTCACCACCGACTCAATCGTTACCATTTTATCGGAGGCGAGGAAATATCGCCTGAATTTGATTTTAGCCCATCAGTACATTCCTCAACTGGTTCAAGAAATCAGAAACGCGGTTATGGGGAACGTGGGGACGATTGCCTCTTTCAGAGTCGGAGCCGACGACGCCGAATTTCTGGAAAAACAGTTTGAACCGGAATTTTCTCGATTTGACCTGGTCAACCTTGACAATTTCACCTTAATCATTAAGATGATAATAGAGAATAAAATTTCTTCACCCTTTAAAATACAGTCGGTTTTTCCGAAAAAAGGGAGCCCGGAAATCATTGACCCGATTAAAAAATTAGCTAAATTAAAATATGGCAGGCAACGGGAAATCGTTGAGGCCGAAATCGCAGAAAGGTCAAGATTAAGAGAATTATAATTGAAGGTCGAAGCTAAACAAAATTTAATTTAAAAATTATGGCAGAAAGAGAACCAAAAATAGGAGTAACGCAAATGGAAAATATTGAAGGTATACCCGAAGCGGTGAAGAATTTTTTTGAAGTTAGAAAAAAAATAGAAGAGAGGTGGCGGAAAAAAATGGGAAAGGCGGAAGACATGCCTGAATCCGTTCAGGATTTCCTTAAACAATTAGACAAAATAGATGAGCGTTGGCAGAAAAAATTGAAAGATAAGGAAGGGGTGCCGGGAGCCGTGAAGGACTTTTTTAACCAGTTAGACGTGATAGGGGACAGATGGCGGAAGAAAATGAAGAAGAAGGAAGAGGTGCCTGAAGTGGTCCAGGAATTCTTTGAACAGTTTCCCGGAAGGCCAGAGGGAGCGCCGGGAACAACACCGGTAGTGCCGGGAGCAGAAATACACGGCTCAGCAGAAAGACCAGCACCGCAAGCAGCGCCAGAAACACCAGCGCCGGCAGCAGAAAGAAGAGTAAGACGCCTGCCGGTTAGGGTT
>JAGUVE010000093.1 GCA_020063075.1 Parcubacteria group bacterium
CTCTTTAAAACCAGATTTTTTAAAATAATCTCTAATCCCCAAAACCAAAGCATTATAAATATTGGACATCTCTTCGTTGCTAATACCGGAATTCAATTGAGCCAAAGTTATTTTCATAAATTTTTATTTGCTTTTTAATTCCACCTCTTCTAATTCAACTTCCCCCTTGCCGTCTCGGTAAAATTTTAGATTTTCTAAGCCCGGCAATTTTTTACTTTTGGGAAGAGTTCCTTCCAATATTTTTGTGGTTATAATCTCTTCTACCCCTTGATAATAATCCTTATTTTTTTCTCTGAGATTTTTTTCCAATTCTTTAGCAAACTTCTTAACATAATCTCCTCCTGCTCCGTAAGTGTCTTTTAATTCAAATCTCCATCTTTCTGCTTCGTCTTTTACCGGAATTAAAAGAGATTCCCCCGCTGGTTTTCCAAAAATATCTTTTGGCGCGAGGATTAAAATAAGACTCTGGGCGGCTGTAAGGGCTCCAAAGTCCCATTCCCCTCCTGCTCCCATACAAGAAGGTTTCATATCCATTCCGGCAAGTGACTCGGCCGGCTCTTTCATGATTTCCACTGATTTTAAAAATACTTCTCCTTTTTCTTTTTTGGTTAAGTTTTGAAATGTTTCTCTTATACTTCCTAAGGTTAACCCCAACCCTAAATCCTCAAAAATGGCTTTGTTTGATAAGAGATTGTCAATGTCTTTTTTCTCCGGAATCTCTTTTATCTTTAACAGAGCAATCACTCTTTCCGCTTTGTTGATCAAACCTTCGGCTCTGTTTCTAATTTTTTCTTCATTCATTAAACCGATTCTGACTTTTGCTGTTGAAAATTTTTCAAATTGTAGGTGTTCTTCCAAGTTTTTCAGGTATATGCTCACATCTTCTTTTTCGATTTCTCTTTCGATTGGCAATTTAATGTCTTTAATTCCGTCTATTATTGCCTTAAGGTCATTGGGAAGATGGTCAAATTTATGTTTCCAAAGTTTATCACCGTTAAGTTTTAATATTTTATTTACCGCCTCTTTATATCTCGCTCCGTATCCCAAAAGTGAACTTATATAAGGAAGATATTCCTCTTTATTTTGAGAATAATCTTCAATTATTTCTTCGGCTTTCTCATCCACCCCTGATTTTATCCCTTCTAAATCTTTGGCAATAACTCCATATAAATCAAGGGGGATTTCCAATACTTGTGCGGCGGCTAAATATTCTAAATTTCCTTTCTCAACAAGCCGCTTAGTTGCTTTTTTCCCTGGAATTATATCCTCTAAATGAAAATCCTTCTGCAAAATTTTCTTATGAATTTCGGGATTTTTTTCTTTTAATTTAGCCAAAATTTTCTCTCCGGGTTTTTCAAGAGCCAAATAAGAAAAAACCAAAGAAGAAGAAATGTATTTTAATAATTCGGGCGGGAAAGTTCTGGCTTGATAATTCCCTCTTGTTTTTCTGATATTTTCAATAAATTTTGAGGCAATTTCTTTATAGACGGGCGATGGCTTAGTTATCTTCTCCCTCACCTCCGGAGTTAGCGAAGAAAAATCTCTTTTTGATATTTTATTTAAAATTCCCTTTGAAAGTAATAAAATGTTTTCAAAATCAAACCAACCGATCTTTTCAATTTTTAGGTCAGATATTATTTTTTTTATCGCTTTTTCTTTTTTAGAAATATCGTCTTTTTTTTCACAAATTGAACCCAAATCAGAAAATTTAACCTCGAGGTTCAAATCTTTTACTTTTTTCTTAAAATCGTCAGATAAAATGGTTTTTTTTACTTCTATCGGTAATGCCAAAAAATTTAAGAAAGATGATCCGATATACTTTGGTAGTTTATAATCTTCTAAAATTTGTTCGATACTTCCTATTCCCCATAATATTTCTTCTTTTTGTTTGCTAAATTCCGCGCTAAATAGGAAATCGCTCTCCAATCCAATGCCCCTCTCTTCCAGTTTTTTCTCTATTTCTCTTAGGTTTTTCTTTGACTCCTGGAATTTATCTTCATCCAGAAAAATATTAAACGGTTCGGGGTCCTTATCAAGAGGAAAACCCGCTAATCCAGCGGATCTAATAAGGCCGATTACTAAAGCCCGAGAAAATTCTTCAGGAAATCTTGAATTTATGCTCATCTCAGCCATTCTTTCCAATATTTTCATTTGTTCTGCATTTGGTTTTAGATAAGTTAGTTCTTTTAAAGTTTCAAAATCCAAAAGATGGTTTGAAGAAATAATCTTGTCGGCAAATTTTTTTAATTCCGGCGACGGATTTAACTCTTCCAACTTGGCTACCTGGGAAAGATTATAGTAATTTATGTAATCCCTGGCTAATTCTTTATCGTTGGTCTTTAGTTCCTCTTTCCATATTTCTGTCTGAACTTTTGGGTCGGCATCTTTTAATGCATTCAAAGTTTCTTTAAAGCTTTCCGGCTTCTTTTTTGAAAAATCCTCAAGCGTATCGGCTTTGAGAAGCGAAGATAAAAAACCTTCCCCTTCTGTGGAGTCTAATTCTCTGTTTTCTCTTATCTTGCGCTTTACTTCATCAATTTCTTGTCCAAAAACATCTTTTGGTTCAATTTCTTCTTTTTCAGGAATTTTCTCTGGACTTTTAATGTGTATTTCTTCTCTCATAAGTAAAGTCAAAAGGAAGGTTTTACCTTCCTTTTATTATATAATTTTTGGGCGAAAATTACACATCGTAATAGAGAATGAATTCGGCTGGGTGAGGCCTTAGCCGAATAAAATCATATTCGGTGGCTCTTTTGAATGATAGCCAAGTATCAACCAAATCTTTTGCAAAAACATTGCCCGCCAATAAGAATTGGTGGTCTTTTTCCAAAGCCAGCAAACTTTTGTCCAGAGAGTCGGGC
>JAGUVE010000064.1 GCA_020063075.1 Parcubacteria group bacterium
ATAACCTATGTCTGCAAATATTTTAGGACTGCCGGGCGCAGTTTTTTGGCTCTGGTTTTCAGCCCTTATTTATGGAATAGCCATCATTCTCATTTTAGGACCATTGCGCCGAGAAAAAAGCGAATTGATGTATGCTTTCTTTGCTTTTTTAGCTGGTATGGCCTGGTTGCATCTTTTTATTGGAGCAGGAACCTACTGGAAACAAATGCTATTAAGTCACATCGGATTTTTTGGCGGTTTGACCGGAACGGTCTATACTTTAAAATTTCCTCTTTTGGCTTTGAGTGAATCAAAAAGAAAGCCGTTGTTTTATCTTGCTCTGATTGTAGCCTGGTTAATTGTTGTTTGGATGTTAATCTTTCCTCACAAAAGCCCCGCAATGATTTGGGTCGGCTATCTTTATATGATTACTACTGCTGGTTTAATAAGCGGCTTTTATATTGTTTGGCAGGGGATAAAAGCAAAAGAAAGCTGGGTCAAGGTTAAAACCATTGGCGGTGGAGCAGGAGTAATTACTTGTTGTTTGGCAGCCGATGTTTTGGTGCTCTATACTTTAGCCACTGGAATTAAACTATGGATTGTCTCTGGCCACTTTTTTATGTGGCTAGCGCCGGTTATTTTGATTTTGGCAATATATCTGGGTCGTTATCTTCAGAGAGTTTCAGAAAGCCCGAAAGTCAGTTAATTTTCCTAAAGAGAAACATTTTAATTCTTATCAATCCTTATGGAGCGAAGAATAAATTTCGTTAGTTTTTTGTTTTATTTTTTGGGTGGACTTTTTGGATTGATTATCGGCTTTATTCTCCTTCATTTATTGCATACCTTAGAGATGCCGGAGTGGAGAACTCATAGTTTTCTATCTCACTGGTTGGCAAACTATCCCCAAAGTCACAGTTTGGTTATTGTCGCCGGCGCTGTTTTGGCCGGTTTTTTATTTTCTTTTATAACCGTTCAAAGGGAAAAATTGAATTTTCAAAATGCCAAGCTCAAAAATTTGGAAGACATCAGCCAGACAAAAACCGAACTTATTTCTTTCGCTAAATTTACACTTAACTTTTTCGACACCTGTCGGAAAAGTTAAGCATATAGGAAACCAAGGGTTTCCTATAGCTGGAAAACTTTCAGTTTTCTATACAATTCTCATCAGATTCGGACACCCTTGGCTTCCTCCAAATGGGGGATAAAAATGCTATTGGACGGCGAATACGGTCTGTTGCCCGAGGAACAGAAACTGGTTTTAAATAAAATTTACAAAGTAAATGAAAATCTTGAGAGTTTGGCCTCCGAATTTCTTGACGCTTCCAAATTGGAAGCGGGAAAATTGGAAATTTCCCCGAAAATTGTTCCTCTTTCCGATTTAGAAAAAGAGATGAAGGAATTGGTTGAAAGATTAAAGCCCTTGGCTGAAGATAAAAAAATTGTTGTCAATTTTTCGTCTTCTTTAAATTTCAAATTGTCGGCACAGGTTGATTTAAAAAGATTAACTCAAGCGGCTGAGTCCCTTTTGGAAAATTCTCTGAATTATACTCCGGAAGGAGGCAGGGTTGATTTTTTGTTGGAAAACGACGATTATAATATTGAGACAAAGATTGCTGATAACGGAATCGGTATTCCAGAAAAGGAACAAAAAGAGCTCTTTACTAAATTTTTTAGAGCGACTAACGCCAGAAAACTTCTTTCATCCGGCAGCGGCCTCGGTCTTTATCTTTGCAAAAAATAATTGACGGCCACGGAGGAAGAATTTGGTTCACATCAAAAGAAAATAAGGGGACAACACTTACTTTTACTTTACCCATAAAGACAGGAGGCGAAATTGAGGAGATATTCAGAAAAATTTAAACCTGTTGATAACCTTTACTTGACGCAATTCTTTTCTCTGTTATAATAAAGTAATAGGAAATTATGCTTAAAATTCTCAAAAATTTGGACCCCATTAGAAAATATATTTCTAACGGGGCAGGCAAAAAGTCGCTTATTTATTTAGGTGTCGTTATTATCGCCTCCCTGCTCTCGCTTTTCTTAATCTGGTATTTCTCGCAAATGCCG
>JAGUVE010000080.1 GCA_020063075.1 Parcubacteria group bacterium
CGCTCGGGCATCTTGCCTCAGGGAGCACGTCCCGTAGTAGAAATTCGACAAATGTTTTGCAAAGCAAAACATTTAAATGCCGAAGGCAGTCGAATTTTCCCTACGGGGCACGCAGTCGGCTTTAGTAGTAAACAGAATTGCTTTCCGCCGCTGCTATTTCTCGCCGAGCCGTCCAGAGCTTTTACTGAAATACAAACCTTGTCTCGGGCTCGGCTGCGAAGTGCACCCCTCGGCAAGATACCCTCGCTTTAATAATAAAATAGTAAATATGAATCAAAATGACTTAGCCACCAATTGCAAAATTACCTGGTGCCCCGGGTGTCCGGACTTTTCAATTTTGGAAGCGCTAAAAAGAGCCGTTTCAACCTTGACGGAAAAAGGGACCAAAAAAGAAAATATTGTTTTTACCGCCGGCATTGGCTGTCACGGAAAAACCTTTGATTATTTGAATTTAAACAGTTTCTACTGCCTCCACGGCAGGTCTCTTCCCGTTTCCCAGGGGATAAAATTGGCTAATCCCAATTTAAAAGTTATGGCAATAGTCGGCGACGGCGACCTTTACAACGAAGGGCTGTCTCATTTAATTCATGCGGCCAAAAGAAACAGCGATATCGCGGTTTTGATTTTTGATAATCGGAATTTTGCTCTGACCGTTTCTCAATTTACCGCCACCTCGCCCAAGGGATTTAAAGGAAGCTCCAGTCCCGAAGGAAGCATTGAGGAGCCGCTTAATCCTTTGGAGTTGGTTCTTTCAGCCGGCGCAACTTTTATTGCCCGCGGCTACTCTTTGAACATAGAACAACTCAAAAATCTAATTGTTGAAGCGGTAGAGCACAAAGGTTTTTCCTTTCTGGAAATTCTGCAGCCCTGCATCACTTTTTTTGACAATCGCCGATTTTATCAGGAGCGGATTTATGAATTAAAAGGCCACGATTTTTTTTCAAAGGAAAAAGCGGCGGCAAAAATCAAGGAGTGGGATTATAAAAACGGCGAAGGAGTTAAAATTCCCCTTGGCGTTTTTTATAAAATCGAAAAGCCGACTTACGATGAATTAGCTCTGCGAGGTTTAAATCCTGCAAAAAGAGAAAAGTAAATTCAAAAGATTATATGAAAAAAACAGAGAAATCAAAAATTGAAAAAGGAATTAAGCCGGAAGTCAGGAAAGAAGAAATTAAAGGCGAAAAGATAATTCTTGAGAAAGAAATTAAACCCCGAGCCCCTGAGGAGGAATACGAAGAAGTCCGCGAAGAGCTGAAAAAGGAATTTGAAAAAGAAGAAGAAAAAAAATTAGAAAAAGAAAGAAAAGAGAAAATTGAGGTAATAAAAGAAACTGTTGAGCTTCCTGAAGACCATAAAGGTTTGATTGGCAACGATTCTGACGAGGCCTGGGCAAGGAGAGAAACGATGCCAAATTCAATAGTTGCCGCCAAAAGCTTGGCCGGAGTGGCTTCCAAAAGGTCTCGGCAATGGATAGACCAAAATAAAGAAAATAAAGAATTGTGGTCGGGGATAGCCGAGGGGTTGGTCGGTGACGACACAGAAGACGGCTGGAAAATAAGAGATTGGCTGGAAATTGATCCTGAGAAAAAAAGATTACGAGGAGAACGGTGGACAAAATTGAAAAAAATCTTCGGATTTCATAGGTCAGAATTTTTTAATAAATTGAAAAAAATAATAAATTTCTGGTTTGGCTTATTGTATGAAATTGGCGACTTAATAATAAGCACAACTGGCCTTAAATCAAGAAGGGCTTGGCAATTGAGAAAAAAATATGAAAATCTCGCTCCGGCTGAGGTTCTCAGCAGTTTAGCCGGAGTTAAGTCAAAGGAAGCCGATGAGCTGAGAAAAAAATATGAAAGAGACGCGAAATTAAGATGGGCGCACAAAAAGAGCTTAATAGGAACCGAATCCGAAAAAGATGAAAAGAGTTAAAGACATTGTCTGTTTTGGAGGCGGAAACGCTCTGCCTAAAGCCCTTTTAATTGGACTCAAAAATTACCCGGTCAATCTGACTTCGGTTGCCTCAATGTTTGACAGCGGCGGCTCAAGTGGTCAACTGAGAGAGGACTTCAATGTTTTGCCCCAGGGGGACATCAGACGCCACATTCTGGCGTTATCCGGGGCGCCCGGCTGGAAAAAAAAATTGTGGAATTTTAGATTTGGCAGGGAAAAATTTAAAGGCGGACACCGAGGCCACAGTTTTGGAAGCGTATTTCTGGCCGGTCTGGAGTATTTTCTAAAAGATTACAGGAAGACCCTGTCAATCGCCCGGAGTTTTATGAAGGTAAAGCATCGGACTTTGCCGATAACAACCGACAAAGTAAACTTAGCGGCTGAACTGGAGGACGGAACGATTATTGAAGGCGAGGATGAAATTGACTTTCCCAAAAAACACAACCCTAATTTAAAAATTAAAAAATTATTCTTGAAGCCAAGGGCAAAAATTTTTCCCGATACAAAAAAAGCGATTCTAAAAGCCGATTTAATAACCATTGGGCCCGGCGATCTTTATTCAAGCATAATTGCTTGTTTTTTGCCAGAAGGAGTAAAAGAAGCACTAAAAAAATCAAAGGCAAAAAAGATTTTTATTTGCTCGGCAATGACAAAACTCGGCGAAACAAAGAATTTCTCCGTTTTGGATTTTGTGCAGGAGGTTGAAAAATATTTGGGTTTTCCTTTGGATTATGTGATTTACAACACCGAAATTCCTGAAAAGAAAAGAATTAAAGAATACAAAGGAAAAGAAAAATTATTTTTGGACTTAGTAGGAATTGACCCTTTGGTAAACTCAGGGCAAGCAGAAAAGAAATTTATTGGCAGAAATCTTTTGGTGAAAGCGGGCCCCATAATTTACGATTCCAAAAAGGTCGCAAAAATAATTTTAGGAACATGCAGGCAGTAATTTTAGCCGCAGGCGAAAGTTCAAGATTTTGGCCCTTGAATTATCAGCACAAGACCCTCCTTAAAATAATGGGCAGGCCTTTGATTTGGTACACAATTGAAGGGTTAAGAAAATCCGGGATTAAAGAGGTTATAGTTATTCAAGGTCCAAAAAAAGACATAGAGGAAGAATTAAAAAATTATAAATTCGAAAATTTAAAAATAAAATACGCGCTCCAAAAAGAGCCAAAGGGCATGGGAAATGCCTTGTGGCAAACGAGAAATTTATTAAAAGGCAAATTTTTCGCCCTAAACGCCGAAAGAATTGATTGTGGAGAAATAATAAAAAAAATAAAAACCAAAAATCAAAATTCAAAAGTCGTTTTAGTGGGTCAACGCACCGATAACTCCGAGCTTTATGGAATAATGCGGCTCAGGGGGGATAGGGTTTTGGAAATTATTGAAAAGCCAAAAAAAGGAAAAGAACCTTCAAATATCAGGGTGGTCGGTGTTTATCTTTTGGAGCCGAAAATTTTTGCGCATTATAAAAAAGTGAAAAAAGAAAAATATGATTTTGAAAAAGCGCTATCCAATTACTTGAGAAAAAATGAAGTTAAGCTTGTTTTTTTTAAAAACCCCGGGGGGGAACTATTTTCTTTAAAATATCCCTGGCAATTATTTGAGGCAAATAAATACTTAATGGATAAATATCTAAAGACCAAATTAACCGCTAACCCCGAAGGAAATCTTTCGGCTTCCTACGGGGCAAGAATTTCTAAAAATGTTACGATTACCGGAAGCGTCTATATTGGAAAAAACACACAGATTTTAGAAGGCGCGGTTATTAAAGGCCCCTGCTATATTGGAAATAATTGCCTTGTCGGAAACAACTCTTTAATCCGCGAATATACTAATTTGGAAAATAATGTTTTAATCGGCTCTTTGGCTGAAGTTGCAAGGTCAATTTTTCAAGAGAAAATTCATTGCCATTCCGGTTATTTTGGCGATTCAATTTTTGGCAAGGGTTGCAAAGCAGGAGCTGGCGTTGTTGCCGCTAACGTCAGAATTGACCGGGGAGAAATAAAATCAAAAATTAAAGAGCAAAAATTAAAAATAAAAACCGGATTAAATTCATTGGGAGCGATTGTGGGGCAAAATACAAAATTCGGAGTTAATGTTTCTTTGATGCCCGGGGTTTTAATCGGTTCTAATTGTCAGATTTCTCCGAACTCGGTTGTTTTTGAGAATATTGCAGATAACACTAACTTTTTCACCGAATTTAAAGGAATAAAAAAATTCCAAAAATAGAATAGTTCTGGAGTTAATTGACGATCTTATAAATCGCTCGGGCACCTTGCCTCAGGGAGCACGTCCCGTAGTAGAAATTCGACAAATGTTTTGCAAAGCAAAACATTTAAATGCCGAAGGCAGTCGAATTTTCACTACGGGGCA
>JAGUVE010000025.1 GCA_020063075.1 Parcubacteria group bacterium
AATACGCCTCGCCCGAGCCGAGCGTGGGTGGGATGGGAAGCGAAGTATCTTTAGCCAATGTCCCTTCTAATCTAACTTTAACTTCCAATTCTCTAACCCAAATCACCGCTTCCTGGAACGCTAATTCCAATCCAGACGGCACAGAATACTTTGCCGAAAATACAACCGCCGGCGCTAACTCTGGCTGGAACACTTCTCTTTCCTGGGTTTCTTCCGGATTAAGTTGTGACAACACTTATTCTTTCAGAGTCAAGGCGAGAAACGGTGACGGAGTAGAAACTGCTTTTACCGACTCGCCAACTAAAACAACTCAGAATTGCGGAGGCAGCGCCTTGCCGCCAGTTGCTTTTATGCCGCCCAGTCCGCCACAAACAAACCCTGAAAACCCAGAAGGCGGCTTCAGAATTTTAATCAACGAGGGCGCACAATATTCTAATAGTCCAACCGTTATTCTTAAATTATTCGGCGGGTCGGATACTGCCAGAATGGCAATTTCCAACAATCCTGAATTTTCAGGCATAGGTTCAACTGGCCAAATTACTTATCAAAAAGAAATCAGTTGGAATTTATGCAAGGGACAGGAAAATATTTGTGAAAAATTAGGAGTTGGCGAGTTAACGAATTACGAGTTTAAAGTTTATGCCAAATTCTTTACTGACTGGGGCCAATCCTCGCCAGTTGTCTTAAGCCCAATCTATTTCACGCCAACAGGAATTCCCTCTTTATCTTCGGTTCAAAACGCTCAAATCAAAAATCAAATAAAAGAACTCCAATTGAAACTAATTCAGCTGCTCACCCAACTTGTCAAACTTTTGCAAGAAAAATTGTATTAAAAACAAACAGGGAGTAGTTCCGTGTAAATTTTAAAAAACAATGGAAAAAATAATTTGGACAAGGCACAGCAAAGGAAAAATGCGTTATTATCGTCTTTCTGAAAGCAGAGTATTGAGGGCTTTGAGAAGCCCGGAAAGAAAAGAAATCGGAATCGCGCCCAGGACAGTTGCGGTTATGCAAAGAGCCGGAACAAAAAAACATCCGACAGAAATCTGGCTGCTTTATCAAAAAGAAAAGAAAAAATTAAAAATAATCAGCGCCTGGCGCTACCCCGGTCAAAGCCCGGTCCGCGAACCGCCGCCAATCCCGGAAGACATTCTATTTGAATTAAAATATAATAAAAATTTTTAATGTATGCCATTTGAAAAATTTGAAATAAAAAAACCGGAAATTCCAATCGGAAAAGGCAGGGAGGTGGCAGAAAATCTTCACGACTGGCTTTTGCTTTTTGAAAAGGTTAAAAACAAGGTTGCTTTTGTCAATAAAGAGGTTTATACGCCGCTTAAACTTGAAAAAGGAAAAGAAAACCCTTTGGGTTTATTTCCCAAATCAGCCATTCCCGAATTATTTCAGAGGAAACCGGGCGAACAGCGGCTTGAAACCTGGCCAAGACACGAACGTTCAGCTATTTTGGGAAGAGCGATATTTAAAGACAAACAGGGGCGTTTTTACCGCGACATTGACCTCAAAGGCATTGGTCATATTGAAAGAAAAAAAATTGGAATAACCGGTTGGGATCCGCGAGAAAAAGAATTTTTAGGGTTGTTGGAAAGCAAGGACGCGTTTAAGGAGTATAAATTTGGCGAAAAATTTCTTTCAGCCGGAATTCGGGCGCCAAGAACCCTGGCCATAATTAACCTTGAAGAAATAATTGAAGGAGGAAAGAAATTTTCTTTAAAAGAAGCAAGAAAGAAGGGGGTTATTAAAGAAGATTTCCAGCCGGTTGTTGAGGTCAGGGGTTTCGGGACCAAAGCAAGAATTTCCGACATTTTTTTTGGGGACGAATGGCTGGAAGAAACTAAAAAATTGCTTTTTGAAGACGCTAAAAAATTAGTAAGCCAGGAATTGGAACGAGGAGACAATCCTCTCACCGACCAAGAATACCTTGAGTGGTTTGCTGAAACCTTAGGTAAAAATGTGGGACTGATGCATAAAAATGGTTGGCTTCATTCTAATTTAACCTCGCATAACATTACCCTTGACTGTAGAATTTGCGACTTAGACACAGTTAAGAAGCTTAAGGGTGATGAAATAAATCTAGACAAGGATTACGCTCAAAGCTCTTCTATCCAAAGGTTAGCACGGTGGTTAGACCTGCCGGAAAAGCGTCTCTTTGAACTTTTTGAACGTTTCCAGAAAAGTTATGATTCTGTTTTTCCGCCCGAAGAAAGAAAACTTGACAATAAGGGGGGAATTAAATAAAATGGCAACAGGTCGCAGAAAAATTTTTTAATAAAATATGCCCAGTAGAAGAATTTCGACTCGATGTTTTTCGGAGAAAAACATCGAAAAGAACGCTACTGGGTATTCAAAACTTATTGAGGATTTCGGCTTTAAAACATAGTAACTCAAATATATTACTAAATCTAAAAGTCGAAATTTCTCTACTGGGTATGACAAATAACAAAAAAATCTTCAGCCATGTGGCTGAAAAAGAGGTAACTAAAGCGATTGTTGAAGAATTTTCCAAAGAGTTTAGCGAATACACTCAATCAGACGTAATTATAATCGGGGCGGGTCCCGCCGGACTGATGGCCGGCCGAGAATTAGCCAAAAATAAGGTTAAGACCCTGCTCATTGAAAGGAATAATTATTTGGGCGGCGGATTTTGGATAGGAGGATATTTAATGAATAAATTGACCGTTCGTTCGCCGGCTGAATCGGTTTTAAAAGAACTCGGCGTCCCTTATAAAGAATACAGCAAGGGTCTTTATGTTGCCGACGGTCCCTATGCCTGTTCAAAATTAATTTCTTTCGCTTGCGACGCAGGAGTTAAATTTGTTCAGCTGACTATGCTTGACGATTTGGTGTTGAAAGGTAATAACCGCGTTTCCGGCGTAGTGGTTAATTGGACGCCGGTGAGCGCCATGCCGAGAGAAATAACTTGCGTTGACCCGGTGGGCCTGGAGGCAAAGGTGGTTATTGACGCCACCGGTCACGACGCCTGCGCCGCCAGAAAACTGGCAGAAAGGGGATTAATGAAAATTCCCGGCTTTGGAGCGATGAACTTGGAGTCCTCCGAGGACTTAGTTGTTGAATACACCAAAGAAGTCCATCCGGGCTTGATTGTCTGCGGAATGAGCGTGGCTACCGTTTTTGGTCTTCCGAGAATGGGTCCAACTTTCGGAGCGATGCTTTTATCGGGAAAAAAAGCGGCGGAAATCGCCTTAGAAAAGCTCAGAAAACCAACACCCCTAACCAAAAAAGGAGAAAGAATTCTTTCTCCCGCTTAATTAAAGTTATTTCTTTAACGACATAAATAAAAGCTTTGCTTTTTTTATGTCGTTTTTTATTTGTTTTTTTAATCCTTCAATTGTTTTGAATTTGTTTGTTTTCCTCAAATATTTTAAGAAATGAATTTCAGCTTTTTTTATTGCTTTCGCCGTCTTTCCTTCAAAAAGATGAACCTCAATTTTTTCTTCCTTTCCGTCAAAAGTTTTTGCCTTCCCAACGTTGGCGACGGCAAAATACGTTTTTTTGCCGTTTTTTAATTTTACCACCCAAACCCCTCTTTTAATTTTATCATCTCTTTTCAAAATAAAATTCAAGGTCGGGAAACCCATTCTTTTTCCTCTTTTTTCTCCCTTGACAATCTTTCGGTAAACTTTCATTATCTTTCATTATATCAAAAATAAACTCTTTCTTTAAATAAATTAATAAAATTGATATAATTTAAGAGGTGAAAATTGTTAAAAACTTCAAAAATGTAATTGAGGTGCCGGACGAAGGAATAAAAACCAGCGGAGAGAAAATATCAACCCCTTCTTTTTTGAAAGGGCGGGTGGATAGGGTTTTGATTTCTGAAAACTGCCTGAAGTTAAGAGTTAAGGAAATGGCAAAAGAACTCAGCAGGGGAAGAAAAGAAATTTATTTGGTTTCGGTCCTGCAAGGAAGCGTGGTTTTTCTTTCGGATTTGATGAGAAATATAAACCGAAACGTTAAGTTGGACTTTATCAACGCCTCAAGCTATGTTGGCAGAAAGCCCGGCAAAGGGCTAAAAATTGATTTACCGCTTCTTGAAGCGAAGGGAAAAGACATCGTGCTTTTGGAAGACATACTTGACACCGGCAACACCCTGGCTTTTATCAAAAATTATCTGCTGAAAAAAGAGAGGGCAAGGTCGGTAAGAACCTGCGTTTTATTGGACAAACCCGCAAGAAGGGAAAAAAAGGTAAAGCTGGATTTCACGGGTTTTAAAATCCCCGACTGCTTCGTTGTCGGTTACGGCTTGGATTATAAACAATCCTTTAGAAATTTGCCCTTTATTGCCGCTCTGAAAAATTATTGAATATTTAACTAAAAATGGTATCATAATTAGAATGACGAACGACGGGAAAAAATTTGTTATTTCTTTGGGAGGGTCAATCGCTTTCCCGGAAAAAATAAACATTGCTTTTCTTCGCAATTTTTATCTTTTTATCAAAAAGGAAATCAAAAGGGGAAATAAATTCATTATTGTTGCCGGCGGCGGAAACATTACCAGAAAATACCAGCAGGCGGCCGGAAAAGTAAGCCGCGTTTCAAGCGAAGATAAGGACTGGATTGGTATTCACGCCACCCGTCTAAACGCTCATTTATTGAGGACAATTTTTAAAAGGGAGGCGAATCCCTTTGTTTTTGATAGCCGGTTTAAAATTACCAGCTTCGGCAGGTATCCAATGATTGTCGCTTCCGGCTGGAGGCCCGGCTGGTCAACCGATTACGTGGCTGTTCAAATAGCGGTTGATTTCAAACTCAAATCGGTCATAAATTTGAGCAAAGCC
>JAGUVE010000085.1 GCA_020063075.1 Parcubacteria group bacterium
CGTCATCTATCGTTAAATAAATGGAGTCCCTGCCGTGATTCATCAAGCTTTTAACTTTAACGGCATATTCCGAGTTATTTGTCGTTACAATCCCGCCTACTCCGGTCGTTATAACATGAACCACATATGTTGAAAAACAACCCATGTCCCCCATTGAACCAACGAATTTATCTTTATATTTTGCCATTACCGCTTCGCAAGAGTCCTCAATAATCTTAAGTTTATATTTTTTAGCGAGAGCTTTAATTTCATCCATATCGGCCGGAAGACCGTACATATGCACGGGGATAATTGCTTTTGTTTTTTTGCTTATTTTTTCTTCAATTTTTGATGGATTAATATTATATGTATCCGCTAAAACGTCAACAAAAACCGGTTTAAGATTGTTTTGCAGAACGATATTGGAAGTGGCGACGAATGTTATGGCCGGGACAATAATTTCGTCGCCATCTCGCCATCCGTGAATTCTTTTTAAAGTATGAAGCGCCATTTGCAGGGCGCAGGTCCCGCTGACCGTATAAACGGCAAAATTTACGTTGTGAAGTTTTGCAAATTTATTTTCAAATTCTGCCGAAAGCTTGCCGTAAGACAACCTATTGTTATCCAATGTTTCTAATATCAGTTTTTTTGCATATGGACCTATGTTTACGGTCCCCATCGGTATATTTCTTTTTTTTGTTTTTAGAGCCATTATTTCTTATTTTTAAACCAGTTTACGGTTATTTTCAAACCTTTATCTAAATTTATTTTAGGTTTCCAGTTAAGGGCTCTTTTTGCTTTTTTTATGCAAAGACAACCTCTTTTAAAGCCGATGGCAGGAAAAGCGACATATTTTTCTTTAATATCGGAGTTTGTTAATTTTTTAATTTTATAAAAAATATCCAAAACGGAGGTCTCTTTTCCCGTGCCAATATTTAAAACGCCCTTAAAGCCCCTTTTGACGGCTAAAATTGCCGCATCTGTCGCGTCGTCTATAAAAATATAATCTTTGGTCTGCTTCCCGTCTCCATGAATAAAGGGCTGTTCTTTTTTTAACATTTTATTGGCAAAAATTGCCATTACCCCCGCTTCTCCGCGCGGATTCTGTCTTGGTCCATAAACGTTTCCGAGCCGCAGAGAAATAAATGGAATTTTAAATATTTTAAAATATGAATTTAGATATCCTTCCACCGCAAGTTTGGCAACTCCGTAGGGAGAAATGGGTTTGGGCATATGGGTTTCGGGCGTCGGAATTTCTTCCGCATCCCCATAAATTTCACCGCCGCTTGAAGCAAAAATTATTTTTTTAACATTAAACTTCTGACAATTGGTCAAAATATTGATGCTGCCTATAATGTTTGTTCTGGCGTCAAAAATCGGGTCTTTAACGGATTCTCTTGCTTCAATGTGGGCGGCGAAATGAAAAACAAAAGCGGGTTTTTCTTTTTTAAAAATTTTGGAAATTCCTGGACTGCAGATGTCCAATTTATAAAATTTAGCCGCGGGATTTAAATTTTCTTTTCGGCCGGCGGAAAGATTGTCAATTACCGAAACTTTATGTCCCTCCTTTATTAATTTATCCGCAAGGTGGCTGCCTATAAACCCGGCCCCGCCCGTAACTAAACACTTCATATTTTTAATTTTTCTTTGTTTTCTTCGTACCATTTAATTGTGTTTTTAAGGCCGTCAAGCAATTCCGTTTTTGCTTTAAAACCAAACTCTTTTTCTGCCCTTGAAACGTCCAGTAGTCGCCTCGGCTGTCCATCGGGTTTTGAAGTATCCCAGATAATTTTGCCTTTAAAATCCGTCAATTTGCATATTAATTTTACCAGATTTTTAATTGAAATCTCTTTTCCCGAACCCAAGTTTACGGGCTCTTTTTTGTCGTAATTTTCTGCTGCTAAAATTATTCCTTCAGCCGCATCTTCAACATATAAAAATTCTCTCGTTGCCCTTCCCGTTCCCCAAACTTCAATTGTTTTTTTTCCTTCCTCTCTTGCCTTAATTGCTTTCCTGATTAAAGCCGCAATAACATGGCTGGATTTTAAATCAAAGTTATCTCCGGGACCGTAAAGGTTAATCATCAAAAGATGAACGGCATTCATCTGAAATTCTTCCCTGTATGCCTGGGACTGAACGAGCATAAGCTTTTTTGCCAAACCGTAAGGCGCATTCGTTTCTTCGGGATAACCCTGCCAAAGATTTTCTTCCTTGAAGGGAACCGGCGTATTTTTCGGATAAGAACAAACGCTTCCTATGCCTATAAATTTTTCAATTCTCCCAATCCTGGCGGCCTCAATAATGTTAAGGGCCATCATGGCGTTGTCAAAAAAGGTTATCCCGGGGTGCTCTTCGTTAAATCCTATGCCCCCAACGATTCCGGCAAGATGAATCACTACATTTCTCCCTTTTGTGACCATTTGGCAATCTTCCATTTTTCTCAGGTCGTATCGGGAAAAAAGCGGTATAAAAATATTTCCTTTTTTTACGCCCCGCTTTAATAAATTTTTCAGTATATATTTGCCCAGAAATCCCGCTCCGCCGGTAACCAAAATTTTTTTATTTAACCAAAAATTCTTAGCCATTTTCTTTTTAACAATAAAAGAAATCTCCAGGGATAAAACAA
>JAGUVE010000062.1 GCA_020063075.1 Parcubacteria group bacterium
AAATAAAAATATCTTTTCATTTCCGTCATTACTTCCTGAAATAAAAATACCAATAGATAAAAAGGGAAATGAAAAAGACAACCGGAATTGCGATTAATAATAGCCGCGCCAATACTTTTCTAAAAGAGGATGGTTTTTCAAAAGAAAGAGGAGTCGGCGTCATATCTTCGGGCATCTCAATTTTAGGCGCTTCCGCCTCTTCTTTTATTGTTTCCAAACCCGATTGTTTCGAAAAATTTATTTCTTCTTTGAGCTCAATTTTCTTTTCCTTTTCTTTTTCTTTTATTTCCTCTTCTCTTATTTTTTTGCCGATTTCTTCAAACTTTTCTTCCCCCGTTTCCCTTTTTATTTCCTCACTTGCCGGTTTTTCTTCTTCGAGCTCTTCTCCTGTTTTTTCTCCAATTGTCGGAAGCGAGGGCCCTTCAATTTTTTCCAAAATCGCCCTCAACTTTCCAAGCCGCTTATCTAATTTTTCTTCTTCTTCCAATAATCCCTGGTAATCTGACTGCAATTTTTTCAATTCCATCTCCAGCCCGCCCTTCTTTTCTTCAAACTCCCATCGCTTTTTTTCCTTTTCCCTCCTTTCTCTTTCTATTTCCCATCTTTCGCTTTCTTTTTTTCTTTTCTCACCCGGGGCGGCGGCCTTCTCCTCTTCTTCAATTCCTTTTATTTTCTCTTCAATATCTTTTTCTTTTTTCTCTACTTCGTCTAAGTCCCTTTGTATTTGCCTCCTTTCTCTTGAAATTTCATCTATTCTTCCCCCCAAAGGAGATATTTTTTCTTCGGTTTCTTTTATTTTCTTTTCGAGATCCGTTTTTTCGAGTTTAGTCGAAATTTTCGTTATTTGTCCTGTTAGCTCTCTTTCCCTGCCCAATAATTTTTGATAATCAACTTCAATTTCGCTTACTTCTCTTCCAACCGCTCTCATTTTTTCTTCCAGCTCCCATCTCTCGTTTTCAATTATGTGCCTTTCTCCCTCCGCCTCCCACCTTTCTTTTTCCAGCGCTCTTTTTTCTCTCAAAGCAAAGGTTATTCTTTCTTTCTCTTCAATTTCTCTCTTTTTTGCCTCAATTTCTTCCTCTTCTATTAAAATCGGTTTGATTTCTTCCCGAAGCCGTCCCATTTCTATTGATAAGGCCTCTCTTTTTTCCTCCAGTTGTTTTTTCTGAGGAAGAAGGACATTTAATTCCTTTTCTAACCGGCTCTTTTTTTCCTCCAACTCCTGTTTTGTTTCTTTGGGCGGAGCCGTTGGCTTCATTATAATTTTTTCTTTTTGAATCCCTTCTTCGCCCGCCCCAAACATTTCTTCTCCGGCCATTTTAAGAGCTTCCTTTCTTATTTTTTTAACCATTTCCTCTTCTTCCGCTTCCGCCACCCTTTTGATTTTCTTTATTTCTTCCAACCCCCCTTTTATTTTTTCCTCATCCCTGTTTAAACCAAACACCTCTTCTTTGCTTTTTTCCTCAGACATTTTTTCAATGTCCTTTTTCATTGTCCGCAAGATTTTTCCCTGAAATCCCCCCCTTTTTGAATCGTCCTTTTTCATACTTCTTACCCTAGTTCTTTTTTTGAAACTTCGCTTCTTTTAAAGAAAGGTTAACGCGACCCTGTTCGTCTATTGATATAACTTTTACCGGAACAACGTCGCCGACCGAAACCACATCTTCAACCCTGTTTACCCGCTCCTTAGCCAATTGAGATATGTGAATCAAACCATCCTGCCCGGGGGCGATTTCAACCATAGCTCCGAACCCCAGGATTCGCATTACTTTTCCCTGAAAGAACTCTCCAACCTTGATTTCCCTGGTGATATTTTTTATTTCAGCAATTGCTTTTTGGGCTGATTCCTCTTTTTCAGCCGTGACAAAAATTCTTCCGTCTTCTTCAATGTCTATTGATACCCCGCATTCTTCAATTATTTGATTTATCGTTCTTCCTCCAGAGCCAATTACTTTTCCTATTTTTTCTGGATTAATTTGGAGTACAAAAATTTTAGGAGCGAGGGGCGAAAGTTTTGGCCTGGGTTTCTCCAGCGCCTCGCTTATCCGCTCTAAAATTTCCGCCCTTGCTTCTTTGGCTCTCTTTAACGCCTCGCCTAAAATTTCTTCGTTGATGCCGTCAATTTTAACATCCATTTGGATTGCCGTGATTCCGTTTTTGGTTCCAGCCACCTTAAAATCCATATCTCCGTAAGAGTCCTCCGGCCCCTGGATGTCGGTTAAGATTTTAAAATTCTTTTCGCCCCGCGCCAACCCGACAGAAATGCCGGCGGCCGGATTTTTTATGGGGACTCCGGCATCCATTAAAGCCAAAGAAGAACTGCAGACCGAAGCCATGGAGGTTGAGCCGTTGGAAGATAAAATTTCAGAAACAATTCTTATGGTATAGGGAAATTCCTCAAAATCGGGAATTATGGGAAGAAGGGCTCTTTCAGCCAGCATTCCATGACCGATTTCTCTTCTGCCGGGGCCCCTGAGAAACTTTACTTCCCCGACTGAATAGGGCGGAAAATTATAGTGGTGCATAAACCCCTTTTTCCCGATAAATTCCATTCCTTCCAGCAATTTTACATCCCCGGGGCTTCCTAAGGTTAAAATGGAAAGCGATTTTGTTTTCCCTCGTTCAAAGACGGATGAACCATGAGTTCGGGGAAGAATTCCGACCTGGCAGGAAATTTTTCTGATTTCATTCAATTTCCTTCCATCCGGCCTTTTCTCGTATTTTAATATGTTTTCCTTAAATATACGAGTCAAGGCATCTTCAAAAAAATTAGAGGCAAATTTTATTTTTTCCGGAAATTTCGCTTCAATAAAAAGAAGGAGTTCTTTTCTCAGCTCGCTTATTTTACCCTCACCCTCTTCGTTATATAAAACCTTCTCCAGTCCTTCCCCTAAAAACTTTTTAATTTCCGTCTCTAATTCCGGATCCCGAGCCGTCTCGGTTAAGGCGACTTTTTTCTTTCCGTTTTTTTCTATAATTTGCTCTTGAAAGGCGGCTATTTTTTCCAAATGGGGCTTCGCAAAATGAAACGCTTCCAAAATCGTTTCTTCCTTTATTTCCTGACATTCCGCCTCCAGCATATTTATTAAAAGCCCTTGTTTGTTTTTAACGGCGGTAAAAGTCAAATCCAGTTCCGACTTTTCCCTTTGTTCATAAGTTGGATTTAGGATAAATTCCTTGTCAATTTTTCCGAGCCTTAAAGCGCAAATGGGTCCTTGCCAGGGGATATCGGAGGTTCCCAAAGCCAGGGAGGTCGCAATCAGTCCCAAAACGTCAGGGTCGTTTTCTCTGTCCCAGGAAAGACAGGTGATAATTACCTGCACTTCCCGGTGTAAATTTTTGGGAAACAATGGACGAATTGCCCGGTCAATCAGCCGCGCGGTGAGCATGGCTTCATCGGTTGGGCGGCTTTCCCTGCGAACGAATCTTGAACCCAAAATTTTGCCTGCCGCGTAAAATCTTTCCTGGTATTCCACAGTTAAAGGGAAAAAGCCCTGGTTTTCCTGTTCGGTTTTTGACATCACGGCCGTAGCTAAAACAACGGTGTCTCCGTATCTGACCAAAGAAGAGCCGTTTGCTCTTTCAGCCAAACTTTGCGCTTCAACCAGCAGTTCTTTTCCGTCAATTGATAATTTAAATTTTTCCATAGTGGTAATATCGCGTTACTTTTTCAAAAGATACTTTTCAGAATTTTCCCCAAGGTTGATAAATTCGTCGGCCATATCTTTCAACCTTGAAGAGGCCGACCTTGAAAAGGCGATAATCTCAACCCTTTTCCCCTGATTTTTTAGATACTCCACCAATTGCAGGAAGTCGCCGTCTCCGGAACAGAGAACCACAGTATCAACCGTCGGAGCGATTCTGATGGCATCAACCGCAATTCCCACATCCCAGTCGGCTTTTTTTAATCCGCCGTAAAATTCCTGAAGGTCCCTGATTCTGGTTTCAATTCCCAGCTTGGTCAGGGCTTCAAAAAACGGTTTTTCTTCAGCAGTTTTAGTGCGAACCACGTAGCCAAAAGCTCTGATTAAAATTCGGCCGCTTATGGCTAATTTTAAAATTTCTCGGAAGTTAACCTTTGCCTGGTATAAATTTTTAGCCGAATGATATAGGTTCTGAACGTCTATTAAAACCGCCACCCTTTGGCCCGGGTATTTTATTGCCATTTCTTATTTTAATTTCAATTTCTTAACAAGCTCGTTATATCTTTTTTCGCCTTCTTCTTTTAAATATTTCAAAAATTTTCTCCTCTTTGCCACCATTTTCAATAACCCTTTTTTTGAATGAAAATCCTTGGAATGCTTTTTCAAATGCGAAAGCAGACGGTCAATTTCTTCGGAAAGCAAAGCAATCTGAACCTCAAGCGAGCCGGTATCCGACTCGTGTAGTTTATATTTCGCGACTATTTTTGTTTTTTCTTCGGGAGTAATCATATAAATTAGTATATCATGGTTTTAAAGAATAAAAAAGAAGCCGATAATTTCTTTTGCATTTTGATGGTTCGGCTTTGCTCGCCATCAACCCTGAGCGAAGTCGAAGGGTTGATTTTTCATTATGCCCCCGCCGCGACTCGAACGCGGAACCAAAGGATTAAGAGTCCTCTGCTCTACCAATTGAGCTACGGGGGCTTTCATTTTATTTGGCAATTGATCTTGAAAAGGCCCTGAGCCCACCAGTCCTTGTAAATTGTATAAAAATTGGTGGTTTCGGCCAGACCAATGAACTTTAAAAAGAAACCAACGAGCAAGAAGGCGGCAAAGATTATTATTAAGCCCAGGACAACCGAAAAAATGATTCCTTTTGCCTTGGTTAAGGTTTGAAAG
>JAGUVE010000038.1 GCA_020063075.1 Parcubacteria group bacterium
AAAAGGTTATCTAATAACTTTATTGCTTTACAGAAATTCCGACTGCGTCAGAATTTCTATACAAAAAATAAATTTGACATAATCTTTAGAAGAAATATAATTAAAATGTATGGCAAGACAATTTACAGCGATATATAAAAAAGTGGAAAATGGTATTTAGGTTGGGTAGAAGAAATCCCAGGAGTTAATATTCAGGGAAAGACTCTAAGAGAGGCAAAAGAAAATCTTAAAGAGGCGCTTTTATTAATTTTAGAAACTAATCGGTTCCTTAATAAGCAGGAAATCTCTAAAGGAAAAGTAATTCGGGAACCACTTTTAGTTTCTTTACCCCGTTAGAAATTTTAAATTTCAAATTTTGAAAAAGAAATTTTTAGGAAGTTCTGGAATTTCTAACGGGGTTTAAAATGAAACGAAAAGATTTGATTAGACACCTTTTCAAGCAGGGATGTATTTTTCTGAGAGAGGGCGCAAGACATAGCGTCTTTTTTAATCCTTTAATGAAAAAATCCTCTACTGTTCCTCGTCATACAGAAATTGATAATTTTTTAGCGAAGAAAATTTGTCGGGATCTTGGCGTAGCACCACCCGAAATTTAATTCACCTTGGAACTACTTACCGACGCATTAGAGACAGAATTAAAAATTTCTCTTGCAAAGAAATAAAAAGAAAAATAACTTTCAAGTTTTTAGGGTAATAAAGAAAAAATATATCTAAACCCCCAAAAAATAATTGAAAGCGGCGGACAAAAGATTAACCAATAAAAATGAAGATTTTCAAAAAACAATTTATTGATTTTCTTTTAGAAAAGGGCGCTTTGAAATTCGGCGAGTTCAAATTGAAAAGCGGTAGAATGTCGCCGTATTTTATTAACACCGGTATGTTTGATGATGGAGCGAGTATTGAGCGGCTCGGCTATTTTTACGCTTCTTTAATAAATGATGTTTTAGGAGAGAAGTTTGATGTTATTTTTGGTCCGGCCTATAAAGGAATACCTTTGGCAGTGGCAACTGTAATTTCCTTGAGCAGGGACTACAAAATTAACAAAGGGTATTTATTTGACAGAAAAGAAGCAAAGACGCACGGCGAGGCAACACAGGAAGAAAAAATAAAAAGCGCACTAGTTGGTCATAAAATTGAAAAATGTTCAAGGATTGTTTTAATTGACGATGTTTTTACGACCGGAGACACAAAATACGCAGCCATTGAATTGCTAAAAGGTCTGGTGAGCAATGTTAAATTCCCAGCGTTGGTAATCGCAGTTGACAGACAGGAAGTTGGGCTGGATGGGAAATCGGCGATTGAAGAGTTTGAGCAAAAGACAAAAATTCCCGTATTTTCAATTGTCTCGGTGAGCGAAATTATTGAATATCTTTCAGGGAAAGGACAAATGGATTTCGCCCAAAAACAAAAAATGTTTGAATATCTTAAGCAGTACGGGGTTGAGAAAGTGAAAAAGGCAATTAACCTCTAATTTTATTAATTTTTCTTAATATGGTAAAAATTGGGAAAAAAGAAGTTAAATTTAGGTTTGTTATTCCTTCGGGAATAGTCGCTACCTCTTTGGATACCCTATTAAGAATAGCAAAAGAAATTCCTGAAGTTGGGATTTTGACCACTAAAACAATTACTTTAGAACCCAGGGAAGGAAATCCCGAACCAATTTTAGACCAAATTGGTCCTCTTTCTTTTGTTAATGCGGTTGGCTTAACAAATCCCGGGGCAGAATATTTCCGAAAAGAATTAAAAAAAATTTATCCTTTGCCGAAAGGAAAATTTTTATTGGTTTCAATAGCTCCCTCAACCAGAGAAGAACTAAAAAAAATTATTAAAATAATTTCTCCCTTTTTTGATGGAATTGAGTTAAATTTTTCCTGCCCTCACGGCGGGAAATACGGTTTAATGATTGGTAGAGACAAAAAACTTAGTTTTGAATTCACAAAAGTTGCCAAACAAACCACTGAAAAACCGCTCTTTGTTAAACTCCCGCCAATAAATAATATAGGAGAAATTGCCAAAGCGGTTATTGAGTCAGGAGCCGATGGGATTGTGGCCATTAACACTGTTGGTCCAGTGAAAAGTAGAATTTTATCCTTTGGAAAAGGAGGGATA
>JAGUVE010000051.1 GCA_020063075.1 Parcubacteria group bacterium
TTTTGGGAGAAATTAGCCGAGGGGCTTTTTTGGTTCAAGAGGTGGAAAAAATCTTTTGAGCACAACCCCCCCTATTTTAAATGGTTCGTTGGAGGAAAACTCAATATCACCTCAAATATTTTTGAAAAAAATTTATTAGGATTTCAAAAAATAAAAAATAAAACTGCTTTGATTTGGGAACCGGAACCTATTGAAGAAAACCCAAGAATCTTAACTTACGACGAACTTTTCAAAGAAGTAAATAAGTTTGCCAATACTCTTAAAAAATCCGGGGTAAAAAAGGGGGATAGGGTAGGGATTTATCTACCTATGATTCCCGAAGTTTTAATTTCAATGCTTGCCTGCGCGCGTCTCGGCGCTGTTCACAGCGTGGTTTTTTCCGCTTTCTCGCCGCAAGCGCTGAGGTTGCGGCTCCAGGATACGGAAGCCCGCATTTTAATAACTGCTGACGGTTATCATAGAAGGGGTCAAGTGGTTAATCTGAAAGAAAATGCTGATGAGGGAATCAAAGAAACAAAAGTTGAAAAAGTTATCGTTGTAAAAAGAGCGGGGAATAAAGTAAATTGGCGGGAAGGACAAGATTTCTGGTACGATGACTTAATTAAAAACGAAAGCGGTCAATGCGAGCCGGAGGTGATGGAGTCCGAAGACCTGTTTTTTATTCTATACACCAGCGGAAGCACGGGAAAACCCAAAGGCACGGTTCACACTTGCGGCGGCTATGCGGTTCAGGCCCGTTGGACAGGGAAGTGGATTTTTGATTTGAAAGAAGATGATATTTTTTGGTGCACTTCTGACCCCGGGTGGATTACCGGTCATACCTACACCATTTATTCGCCCCTGCTCAACGGCGTGACGACAATTATGTTTGAAGGCGCTCCTGATTTTCCAACCCCGGAAAGATGGGCTCAAATTATTGAAAAACACAAAGTGACAACTTTTTATACCGCTCCAACCGCCATTAGAATGTTTGAAAAATACGGAACAGAATTGACCCGTAAACACAAATTTGAAACTCTCCAGCTTTTGGGTTCGGTCGGCGAACCAATTGATGAAACGGCCTGGCTTTGGTATTTTAAAGAAGTAGGAAAGGGAAAATGTCCGCTCGTTGACACTTGGTGGCAAACGGAAACAGGCGGAATTTTAATTACTTCTTTGCCGGGCGTAGGTCCTTTTAAACCCGCCTTCACCGGCCTGCCGTTTCCGGGAATAAAAGCAAAAATTTTGGATGAAAACGGTAAAAATTGCCCGGTCGGGAAAACAGGGAACTTGGCGCTCTTTCCGCCGTTTGCTCCCGGGCTATTGAGAGGAATTTACAAAAACCCGGAAAAGTACCTGGAAACCTATTGGAGTCAGTACGGAAATAAGGTATACTTTACTTCAGACGCCGCTTATAAAGACAAATATGGACTAATCAGGATTGTGGGCAGGGTAGACGACGCAATAAAAGTTGCCGGTCACAGGCTCACAACCGGTGAATTAGAAGCGGCAATTAATTCTCATCCCGAAATTAATGAGTCAGCCGTTATTGGGATTCCCGACGAAATAAAAGGCGAGGTACCGGCCGCCTTTGTTGTTTATAAAGGCAAAAAGACAATTGATGAGATAAAACAGGAAGTCCTTAATTTAATCAGAAAAGAAATAGGCCCCATTGCCTTGCCAAAAGAGGTCTTTGTGGTTGATGACTTGCCCAAAACCCGCTCCGGAAAAATTATGAGGAGAATTTTAAAGCGGCTCTGGACGGGCGAGGACTTGGGCGATTTATCAACCCTGTCCAACCCCGAAACCGTAGAAAAAATCAGAAAAATAATTAAAATAGAATAAAAATAAATTTTCCGAAATTTCTGAATTTCGAAATAATCTAAACAATGACGGATAAGGCATTAAAATATATACTTTGGTTTAAGGATATTTCCGCGAAGGATTTGGCTTTGGTTGGAGGAAAGAATGCCTCTTTGGGCGAGATGTTTTCAAAATTAACAAAAAAAGGCGTCAACATTCCAGACGGTTTTGCCATTACAACCGCCGCCTATCGGAAGTTTGAAAAAGAAAACGGGCTCGATGAGCAATTGAAAACAATTCTCAAAAAATTCGCGCCGACAAGTATAAAAAGTTTGCAGGAAACCGGCCGAGCGGCCAGAAATCTTTTCATGAAAGCAAAATTTCCCAAGGATTTAGAAGAAGAAATAATTGAGGACTACGAAGACCTCAAGAGAAAGGACGTGTCCAAAATTGGCGATGTGGCAATCAGGTCCTCGGGGGTGGCCGAAGACCAGCCCAAAACCTCTTTTGCCGGCCAATTTGAAACATTTTTGAATGTTTCGGGAAAAGAGGATTTATTGGAGGCGATAAAAAAATGCTTTGCCTCTTCTTTTTCAGACCGTGCCATTGCCTATCGCGAAGAAAAAAAAGTGCCGCATTTAAAATTTGCTCTTTCAGTCGGCGTTCAAAACATGGTAAGGTCGGATTTAGCTTCCTCGGGGGTGATATTTACTTTGGATACCGAGACCGGGTTTCAAAACGTTGTTTTGATAAACTCCATATTCGGGGTGGGGGAATTGATAGTTAAGGGAGAAATTACGCCTGATGAATTTTATGTTTTTAAGCCCACTTTAAAACAAGGATATAAGTCAATCATAGTTAAGAATTTGGGAAGAAAAACAAAAAAATATATCTATAACCATAAAGGAGGTCTAAAAGAAAAAAGCATTCCAAGACATCGGCAGATTAAATTTTCAATAAGCGATAAAGAAGTTTTAACCCTGGCTAAATGGGCGATAATTATTGAAGAGCATTATCAAACACCTCAGGATATTGAGTGGGCAAAGGATGGAAAGACGGGAAAATTATTCATTGTGCAGTCAAGACCGGAAACCATCTTCGCTAAAAAGGAGATTGCGTTTTTTGAAGAATATAAAATAAAAAACAGCCATGAGCCGATTATAACCGGCATTGCCGTTGGCAACAAAATCGGGCAGGGAAAGGTTCATATTATTTCCGATATTTCCAGAATCTCAGAGTTTAAAAAAGGAGAGGTCTTAGTGACAAGAATGACCAATCCCGACTGGGTGCCTTTAATGAGGATAGCGGCCGCCATTATAACCGACGAAGGAGGAAAAACCGCTCATGCGGCGATTGTCAGCCGGGAATTGGGAATACCGGCAATTGTCGGAACAGGACGGGGAACGCGGGCTTTAAAAGACGGCGAGCTCGTAACGGTTGATTGCACCTCGGGCTCAGAGGGCAGAATTTTTTTCGGCAAAGTCCCCTTTGAAATTAAAAGGTATGATTTAAAGAAAATTCCGGATTTGAAAACGAAAATAATGGTAAATGTAGGCGCTCCGGAAATCGCTTTCAAAACCTCTTTCTTGCCAACGGATGGCGTGGGGTTGGCCAGAATAGAATTTATTTTGGCCGAGAAAATCAGGATTCATCCATTAGCTTTAATTCATTACGATAAACTCAAAACTTTCGCCAAAGCCACGGCGAGGGCGGGAAAGCAAAACTCCAAAGTTAACACAAAGAAAATAATTGAAGATATAGACAGAATTACAGTCGGTTATAAAGATAAAAAACAATATTTTGTCGCGCAATTGGCCGAGGGTATTTCCCAGATTGCTTCGGCCTTCTATCCAAAGCCGGTTATTGTCAGATTTTCTGATTTTAAAACCAATGAATACGCGGCTTTAATCGGCGGGAAAATCTTTGAGCCGAAAGAATCAAATCCGATGCTCGGCTGGCGGGGGGCTTCCAGATATTATGACGACAGATTCAGACCGGCTTTCGAAATGGAAATTTCGGCGATTAAAAAAGCGCGGGAGGTTTTTGGACTGTCTAATATCTGGCCTATGGTTCCTTTTTGCCGAACCCTTGAAGAAGGCAGAGAGGTTTTAGAATTAATGAAGAAAAACGGATTGGAAAGAGGGAAGCGAGGTTTGAAAGTAATTGTAATGTGTGAAATTCCTTCAAATGTGGTTCTGGCTGAAGAATTTTTGGAGATATTTGACGGAATGTCAATCGGTTCCAACGATTTGACTCAATTGACTTTGGGTTTGGACAGAGATAATGCAATCATAGCCAAGATAGGTGACGAAAGAAACGAAGCCGTAAAGGAAATGGTAAGAAAGGTTATTCGTCTTTGCAAAAAGAAAAAGAAATATTGCGGAATTTGCGGTCAGGCGCCGTCGGACTTTTTGGAATTTGTCGAATTCTTGGTAAAAGAAGGAATTGAATCAATATCGCTTAATCCCGACACGGTAATCAAAACCATTTTGAATTTGGCAAAAATTAAGTTATAATATAAAAGTCGATTCAAATTTTTAATAAAGAATAATATGGCAAAAATTACTTTATCAATCATTAAAGCCGACATCGGCTCAATCGGCGGTCATATAAAACCGAGCCAAAAGGTCCTGGCCGCGGTTGAAAATTATGTAAGGAAAAAAAGGGAGAAACTGATAATTGATTATTATATTGGTTATACCGGAGACGATATAGCCATTTTGACAACCCACAAAAAAGGCGTCTTAAATGAAAAAATTCATAAACTTTGCTTTGAGGCGCTTCTTGCAGGAACACAAGTAGCCAAGTCCCAGGGATTGTATGGAGCCGGCCAGGATTTATTGGTTGAGGCGTTTTCGGGAAATGTTAAGGGCATGGGCCCCCAGGTTGCCGAAATGGAAATAGAGGAAAGAGAGGCCGACCCATTTTTAGCTTTTTTTGCCGACAAGACAGAACCCGGGGCGTATAATTTACCGCTTTATCTGTCATTTGCCGACCCAATGCATTGCGCCGGCTTGATTTTAGCGCCAAAACTCAAAAAGGGTTTCAAATTTGTGATTATGGATGTCAATTACACTCAAGGAGATAAAATTATTGAGTTAGTGACGCCGGAAGAAACGTATGATATCGCCGCCCTCTTAAGAGACAACGGAAGATATATTGTGGAATCAATTTTCTCGCGGGCAAGCGGAGAGCAGGTAGTTTCGGTTTCCACCACTCGGCTTCATAATATTGCCGGCAAATATGTGGGGAAAGACGATCCGGTAATGCTCGTTAGAACACAGAGAGATTTTCCAGCCACCGGCGAAATTCTCTCGCCTTATGCCATCGGTCATTTCGTCTCCGGTTTTATGAGGGGTTCTCATAATGGACCCTTGCTTCCCGTGAAGAAAAACTCCCAGATTTCTTTTTTTGACGGGCCGCCGATAGTCAACTCTTTGGCCTTTTCGATGAGGCAGGGTAAGTTAACCGAGCCCGCCGATTGTTTTGACCAGCCCTATTGGGATTATATCAGAATGAAAATCAGTCAAAAGGCGGAAGAAATAAGAAGGCAGGGATTTTCAGGGCCGGCAATGCTGCCGATGTCGGAATTGGAATATACCGGAGTTATGGAGACGTTGAGGGATTTGGAAAAAAGATTTAAAGTTAGAAAATCAGGCGCAAGAAAATAGAAATGAATTTTCAGAAATCTTTAAATTTTCAGAAATTTGAAAAATTTCTAAACAATCGAATTTCTAAACAATGTTAACTTTATCGGCAAAAATCCGCAAAGAATTTGGTAAAAAAGTAAAACCCCTTCGTCAGAGGGATGTTTTGCCCGCTGTTTTGTATGGACATAAGGTCCACAATTTAAATTTGGAAGTTGATTTGAAAGACTTTGAGAAAATCTATCATGAATCCGGCGAAAGTTCCCTGCTATCATTAGAAGTCGAAGGAAAAAATTTGCCAGTTCTTATTCATGACGTTCAATTTGACCCGCTTACAGAAAAACCAATTCACATTGATTTCTATCAGCCATCATTGAAAGAAGAAATTGAGGCAAAAATTCTTCTGGTCTTTGAGGGTGAAGCTCCCGCCGTAAAGGAATTGGGAGGAACCTTCGTTAAAAACATATCAGAGCTCGCAGTGAAAGCGATCGCAACCCAACTTACCAGAGAAATTCGGATTGATATTTCCAACTTAAAAACCTTTGAGGATAATATTTTGATTAAGCATTTAAAGGTGCCAAAAGGAGTTAGAATTTTAAGAAATCCCGAAGACATTTTGGCTTGGGTTTCTCCTCCGGAAAAAATTGAAGAAGAGCTGGCAAAACCAATTGAGGAAAAGGTGGAGGAAGTGAAGGAAGTAGAAAAAGAAAAAAAGGAAAAAGAGGCGGAGGAAAAGGAAGGTGGAGAGAAAACGGAAGGAACTAAAAAGTAAAAAAGAAAAATGAAAAGTGAAGGAAAAAATTAAAACAAAAATTTTTTACTTTTTAATCGTCCGCCCCGTAGCGAGCTTGCTCTGCCTCGGGGTTGTTTTGATTTTTTCCTTCTTAATTTTTAATTTAATTCTTGCCCAGGAACCGGAAGAAATCGGGGAATGTCAGACAAGGGAAGAATGCGAAAACCTCTTAAAAGAGTACGAAGCAAAGATTAGCGAGTATGAGAAGGATATTTCAGAAACTAAGGTTCAAAGCAAAACGCTTAAAAATAAAATTTCCGTTTTAAAAAAAGAAATTGAAAAACTTAATCTTCAAATTCGTCAAAGCAACGCCATAATCAAAGAGCTCGGGATTGAAATCACCGAAACCGAGAACTCCATTAATAAGACGACCTTAGAAATAGAAAACTATAAAAAAAA
>JAGUVE010000105.1 GCA_020063075.1 Parcubacteria group bacterium
AAATATTTCTTTTGTTCCCGGCTTATCTTGTCTATTTTAATTCCCATTGTTCTCAATTTCAATTCCGAAATTTTACTGTCTATTTCTTCGGGAATTTTATAAACTTTTGGCTCCAAGTTTCTGTTTTTTGTCAGCCATTCGGCCGACAGCGCCTGCAAAGAAAAGCTCATATCCATCACTTCCGAAGGATGCCCCTCGGCCGCCGCCAGGTTAACCAGGCGTCCCTCGGCCAAAATATAAATTTTCTTTCCGTTTTTCAATTGATATTCTTCCAAATTATCTCTGAGCCGTCTTTTTCCTTTGCTTAATTTTGCCAAATCCTTGAGATTGAGCTCAACATTGAAATGGCCGGCGTTAGCCAGAATCGCGCCTGATTTCATTTTTAAAAAATGTTCCTTTGTAATTATGCCCTTATCCCCCGTCGCCGTAACAAATACATCTCCAATTTTTGAGGCCTCTGCCATCGGAAGAACCGAAAACCCGTCCATCACCGCTTCCAATGCCCTTTGGGAATTGACTTCGGTGATTATTACGTTTGACCCCATTCCTTTTGCCCTCTGGGCAATTCCTTTTCCGCACCAGCCGTAGCCCCCGACAACAAAATTTTTCCCGGCTAACAAAATGGCGGTTGCCCTCAAAATTCCGTCAATCGTTGATTGGCCGGTTCCATAGCGATTGTCAAATAAAAATTTAGAATAAGCGTCGTTTACCGCGACAACGGGATATCTCAAAGCGCCTTCTTTTTCCATCGCCTTAAATCTTATCACTCCGGTGGTTGTTTCCTCTGTGCCTCCAATTACGTTTTTTATCAACTCTTTTTTCCTTGAGTGAATGGTTATAATTAAGTCGCCGCCGTCATCCATTGTTATATTGGGTTCTTTTTTCAAAACCTCGTTCAGGCACCAATAGTATTCTTTCTCATTCAGTCCCCGCCAGGCAAAGACCTCAATTCCTTCTTTAACCAAACCGGCCGCAACCTCGTCTTTTGTTGACAAAGGATTTGAACCGCAAACAAAAACTTTCGCTCCCCCCGACTTCAGGGTTTTTGCCAGAACAGCCGTCTCTTTTGTCACGTGAAGGCAGGCGCCAACCTTGAGCCCCTTTAATGGTTTTTCTTTCTCAAATCTTTTCCTGATTTCCATCAAAACCGGCATATTGCTCTCTGCCCACTCAATATCCAATTTTCCTTTTGGCGCAAAATTAAGAGATTTTACTTTAGACATAATACTTTTTTTAAAACTTTATTTGCCTCGTTATTAACGTCTTCTTTTTCGGTATCTATGGAAATATAATTCTCTTTGGGTAGTTTTATTTTCTCAAATTTTCCTTTTAATTGCAAATAAACCTGAACCGTGGCGTCAGAAATCTCCTTTTTCTTTATTCTTTCTTGCAGGCGCTCCAAGGTTTTCTTTTCCGAAGCCCGGCATTCAACAAAAAGATGGGGAATTTTTTCTTTCTCGGCTTTGTCAATTACTATTTTTCTGTAAAAATCCGTCGGGAAAGTCGCGTCCAGAATAACTAACTCGCCTTTTTTTAATAATTTCAAACCGTCGCCGATCATTTTTTTATAAACCCGCTCCGTAACGGCCCGGCTGTAAATTTTCTCCAAACTCCTTTTCCTGTGTTCAAAAAGAGGAATGCCGAGTATTTCTTTTCTTATAACATCGGACTTAAAAAGCCGGGCACCCGTGATTCGGGATAGATAATCGGCCAAATAACTCTTGCCGCTTCCGATCTCTCCGCAAAAAACCAGCAAAAACGGCTTTCTCTTTGCCCAGTAGTGAATTTTCGACCGGCTCCGCCGCATTATTCCGACTTCGTCGGGATGTCGAAAATCTACTACTGGGTTTGAAAACTCGTAAGCGTATTTAAAAGCCAGAGAAAAATATTTCTGAATTGACGACATATCTGCTTTCGGCAAAGAAAAACAGCCGACTTTTGCCCTTATATAAGCCCGATAACACTTGTAAAACGGAAAAATTTTATAAAGGTCCCTGTCCTTAAGTTCGAAATTATATTGTTCAATAAAATATTTGGAAAAATCCGGTTTCCCCAAATAATCAAAATCCATTGCCAAAAAAGCGACATCGGAAGCGGTATCCTGATAACGGAATCTTTTGTTAAATTCAATGCAGTCAATAATATAGATTTTTTGAGGAGCGATAAAAATATTTTCGGTATGCAGGTCTCCGTGACAGTCCCTGATTTTTTTCCCTTTTTGCCGTTTTAAAAACAGGGCTTTGGTTTTGTTTAAAAAACTACGGGTTTCTTCAGTAATAAATTTATACAGAGTTTCGTTAACAACTTTACCGACAAAAGGTCTCATCTGCCTGAAATTTTCTTCGCAGTTTTTCCTGATAATTTTTATTGAACCGTATTTGTTTATTTCCGGGGAAGTTCGGGCTGTCCGATGAAAATCAGCGGCGATTTTGGCGATTTTTTTGACCGAATTTTTTCTTAATTTCCCCCTTTTGAGCAATTCCGGAGCGTAGTATTTTTCCGGTATTTCTTTCATTTTCAAAGCGTGGTCTTTTATTTTTTCATTTTTAAAAATGGGCGCTCGCGATGACTCCAAAATCCTCAACCTGCCGCCGCTCTCCGCAATCGGCACAACGTCCAAATAAATTTCTTTTGTCAGCCGCCGGTTCAGTCGCAGTTCTTCTTCCAAAAAAATTTTCCTCTTTTGAAAAGAGGAAAAATCCAAATAGCTGAACTTAACCGGTTTTTTAATTTTATAAACAAAATTTCCCGTGAAAATTAGCCAGGAAATGTATGTTTCTCTTAACTTTAAATACCTGACCTTGTGAGGAAAAACTTTTGAATTTAGAAGTTTTTTAATTTCTTTTTCATTCACGGTTTAACCAATTTTAAAATTTCTTGGGCTTTATCCGTTTTTTCCCAGGTAAATTCCGGCTCCTGCCTGCCAAAATGACCGTAAACCGCGGTCTTTAAATAAATGGGCCTTCTCAGGTTAAGGTGTTCAATAATTTGCTTTGGCCTAAAATCAAAAACTTTCTTGACAACGGCGACAATCTCGTCGTCGGAAATCTTTCCGGTTCCTTTGGTATCAATATATATTGATACGGGTTGAGCCACGCCAATGGCATAGGCAACCTGAATCTCGCATTTGTCGGCCAGCCCCGAAGCAACAATATTTTTGGCGACATACCTTGCCATATATGCCCCGCTTCTGTCAACTTTAGTGACGCATTTTCCGGAAAAACAACCGCCGCCGTGAGCCCCGACTCCGCCGTAGGTGTCAACGATTATTTTTCGGCCGGTTAAACCGGTATCGGCCGGCGGGCCGCCCAAAACAAAGCGGCCGGTAGAATTAATAAAGTATTTTGTATCCTTATCAATCAAATTTCCAACCACCGGCAATATTACTTTTTCCTTTATATCCTGCCTGAGCCGCTCCATGTCAACCGCGGGAGAATGGTGGGCCGCTATAACAACGGCCTCGAGCCTTTTTGCCTTGCCGTCTTCATATTCAATCGTCACCTGGGACTTGCCGTCAGGCCGCAGATACTCTAACGTTTTATTCTTTCTAACCTCGGCTAATTTCATTGTCAGTTTATGGGCTAAGGTTATCGGCAAAGGCATAAATTCCGGCGTCTCGTTGGTGGCGTAACCAAACATCAAACCCTGATCTCCGGCCCCCTGTTCTTTTTTGGTAATTTCTTTCCCAACCTTAACCTCGTCAACTCCCTGCGCAATATCGGGCGACTGCTCGTGAAGAGTAACCACCACCCCCACATCGTTGTAGCAAAAACCGTATTCCGGCTTGTCATAACCTATTTTTTTTAAAATAGCCCTGACTGTTTCTTGAATATCAACATAGGCCCTCGTTCTCGCTTCGCCCCCCACCACAACCAGGCCCGTCGTGCAAAAACACTCGATCCCGGCGTGACTGTCCGGGTCTTGTTTCAACATTTCGTCATAGATAGCATCGGAAAGCTGGTCGCAAATTTTATCGGGATGACCCTCTGTAACGGACTCCGAGGTAAAAAAATGTTTTTTCATATTTTTACTTGTTTAAATTTGATAAAATTTTTTTAACTGCCGTTTTTGGGCTGGCTTTATCAAGGATTGCTTTGGATATTGCAATTCCATCAACCTCAAATTTCATTGCTTCCTGTAAATTATTTTCATTTATACCACCGATAACGACAATTGGCAAGGAAATTTTATTTTTAATTTCTCTGATTAAAGGGGGTTTTGCCAAAATTGCGTCTTCTTTTGTCGCGGTTGGATAAAGAGCCCCAATTGAAATATAGTCGGCTCCTTCTTTTTCGGCTTCTTGCGCCTCTTTTTGGCTGTGGACCGAACGGCCTATAATTTTTTCAAAAGAAAGAATTTTCCTGACCGCAGTTATCGGCAAGTCGTCATCTCCCAAATGGACTCCATCGGCATCAACGGCTAAGGCAATGTCAACGTAGTCGTTGACTAAAAAAAGAACGCTCGCTTTCCGACAAATTTTTTTAAGGGAGAGCGCGGTTGCCAAAATTTTCCTTTTATTATTTTTTTTATCCCTCAACTGAACCGCTTTCGCTCCGCCTTTAATAACTTCTTTTAAGAGTTCAACCGGATTTTTCTTTTTAAAGTACTTGGCGTCCAAAATCACATAGAGGGGAAAAAGTTTTTTGACCTTCTCTCCTCTCGAAAACTTTGAAACAATTTCCTTTTCAATATTATATAATAAAAATCGGCTGTCTTGAAATTTCCGCCAATTTTTATTCTCCAAAAATTTAAAATACTCTTCCAAGACACGCAGGGATTCCTCGGCTCTTTTGGCGTTGGCGACAACCAAATCAACAAAATTTTTTCGCTTTCCTTCTCCGGCGGCAAATAAAGAGGCGCCGATATCCTCGCCTCGCGAATTAAGAAACTCCAAATCGTATTGCTTGCTTTCTTCCAATAAAGAATGCCGCGTTTCTTTTAATTTTCTGGTTATTTTATAATCGCGCAGAATAAACCGAGACATATCCTCCAAAACCCTCAACCCCTCGCTGAGCCGCCCGAAATTAGCGTCCAAAATAGATGAAATTTTTTTATCTAACTTTTGCATAACAGGTAGTAGAAATTCGACTAATTTTTCAACAATTTATTATGATAAAAATATTCTTTTAGCATTCGTTTAAGCAATCTGCTTCCTTGATTGGTTTTAAGATATTTTTCTCTGCGTTTGGCGTCTTCTTTGTTGCGATATGCCTCAAAAAAAATTAACTGCCAGGGTATGTGTGGTTTTGTTGAAAAATTTAATCCGCGATTATGTTCTTTTAACCTTTTTCTTAAATCGATTGTATAACCGATATATAAATCTTTGTTTTTTATAGATTGCAAAATATACACATAATAGAACATAATCGCGGTCGAATTTTCACTACCTGGCATAAGAATTTTTGCCGAAGTGTGGCTGCGCCAACCCTCGGCATACTCTAAATTCTAACAAAAAACCATCTTCTTTTAAAGGGCGGATTTCAAAAACCTTAAATAAAAAAGCGCCGGTTTTGACGGCGCTGATTGTTTTTGTGTTTATTTTTTTACGCGCGAAACCCGGATTAAGCCGGAGCAGGGTATTATTTCAATTCCCCTTTTTTCAAGTTCGTCCAAAAATAAATTTACTCCCAAAGAGTCGGATGACATGTGCCCCGCAATAACAACGTTGATATTGGCGGCTTCGGCTTCTCTTTTGGATTCCTCTTCCATGTGCATGCCGACAACCGTTCCAATGCCCGCCTGAGCCATTTTCTCGTAAATTTTTGGCGTGGGTTCGGTTCCGCCGGTAATTTCTGAAAGACAAATTTTTCCGCACCTTCTGTCCGGATCGCCGACAAAAATTTTGGGACCCGTCCCGATTTTAACCGCTTCTTTATATTCGGGAATTTCTTTCAACAAATTCAGCAAGTCATCGATTCTTTCCGGCTTCTCTGATTCAACTAAATCCTTTAAAAAATTCGCCGCCAAATTGTCGGCGGGCGTGTGAATATTAATCAAATTAAATTTTAAAATTTTCGCCGCATCCACCGTCCGCTGATTATTTAACCTGCCAACCCCCCGGGACACTTCGCTTATTCTTTCTTTCATCAGCCCCTCGGCAATGTTTATCGGCACCCCGTACAAATTCAAAACGTCACACTGCAAATCCATAACATCTGCCAAACGCGCCAATCCCTTGCCGAGCGGATGATGGCCGATAACCAAATCCACTTCGCCAATTTCTTTTGCCATGATGACTTCGGAGGGTTCAATGTCAATTCCAACCAAGACCTTCTTAATTTCCCGGTCTTTCGCAATGTTCAAAATCCGGGAATCAAGATAAGGGTTCTCCAGAGCTTCCAAATCATATTCCGCCTTTTCTTTTTCAGAAAGCTTTTCGTATTTCTCTTTTTTTCTTTTTAAAAGTTTTTCTACTCCGTCCTGACCCCGAAAATCCGCCCTGATTCCCATCTTTATTGCCAGATTGAAAACGTCTTTTATTTTCATATCTCAAATATATCAAAAATTCTAAATAAAAACAACTGCGTAAAGGAAATAGGTTCGGGAGGGGAAATTTTTATTACGGCTCAAAAGCAAACATATTGAAAATTCAAAAATCGCTAAAAGGCGATTTTTGACACAATTTTACCCCGCGAAAAAAATGTTGTCGGCGGTGTGTGTTTGAAAATATCCGAACCGAACTGATTGGACGAGGCATTATATGTCGATGTTCCAACTATTCTTCTCCACGGGCAACAGTTTTCAACGTAAATGGCTCGAATTTATCACAAAGTTCTTTGGCCTTATCGACAAAGTTTTTAAATTCCTGTGTGTTTCTCCACTCTGTAATAGCCTCAGTGCTTGGCCAAGGACCAAAAGAAATAAAGTGCCGAGGGTTATTAAGATTGTGCAGTAGGTAGGGTGTCCCTGAACCATGCCTATTTCTACCGGACCAATCCGCAAATGTCTTCCATGCTGCTTTAAACTCTTCCTCTTTGCCTTCCTTGGCAAACCAATTGCCTGCCGCAAAAATCTGGTTTAGGTCATACATATTTGTATTATACATCGAGAGCCAAGGTGGGAAAAGGACGATTTCGAGTTTTTTTGGCGGCTACAAAAAATCTACATCATTTTCCCTTGGAGAGTAATTTGTTAAGTTCGAAAAGGAACGCTCCGACCAATAAAGATACTGCTAATTCAGAATAACCACTTTCCAACTGGCGGTGCCTTTTGGTTAAAATCCGAACTTTTTTTGACGAAAATCCGGACTGCGATTTCTAAAAAACTTTTCCGTTCGGGCGGGGCGGGAAGAAAAAG
>JAGUVE010000016.1 GCA_020063075.1 Parcubacteria group bacterium
AAGAAAAATTAATGCCGCCGGGTTAGCCGGGCTTATACTCTTGTATGTTCTCGTCACTTATAAAGACATTTTGCAATACAAAGACATTATTTTTAAATGAAAAAAATTTTTGAAAAAGAAAAATTGGTTAAAAAATCGGAGGATTTTGCTAAATGGTATCAGGATGTTATCTTGCAATCGGGATTGGCTGATTACGCGCCGGTTAAGGGGTGTATGGTTTTTAAACCCCAAGGTTTTGCCATTTGGGAGAATATTCAAAAGGTTCTTGACCAGAAATTCAAAGAAAAAGGCGTCAAAAACGCTTATTTCCCGCTTTTTATCCCGGAGAAATTTTTAAAAAGAGAGAAAGAACATATTGAAGGATTTTCGCCGGAATTAGCGGTGGTAACAATCGGCGGCGGCGAGGAACTAAAAGAAAAACTGGTTGTCAGGCCAACTTCGGAAACCATAATTTATGAAATGTTTTCAAAATGGATTAAGTCCTGGAGGGACTTACCGCTGATGCTTAACCAATGGTGCAATGTTGTTCGTTGGGAAATGAGGCCGCGTCTCTTTTTGAGGACAACCGAGTTTTTATGGCAGGAAGGACATACGGTTCACGGGACTCAGGAGGAGAATTTAGAAATGGTCAACTGGGCTTTGGAAAATTATGTTAATGTCTACCGCGACTTCTTTGCTATTGACGGAATTTGGGGAAAAAAATCCGAGCGAGAGAAATTTCCGGGGGCCCGAACCACTTATACCTTTGAAATGCTGATGCCAGACGGCAAGGCGCTTCAGGGTTGCACCTCTCATAACCTGGGCCAGAATTTTGCCAAAGTTTTTAACCTTAAATTCTTGGACAAAGACGGCAAAGAAAAAATTCCCTGGCAGACCTGTTGGGGCTTATCAACCAGAAGCATTGGCGCTTTGATTATGGTTCACGGCGACGACCAGGGATTGATTCTGCCGCCAAAATTGGCGCCCGCGCAAATAGTGATTATCCCGATTTTTCAGGGAAAGGAAGATGATAAAAATTTAATTAAAAAAGCGGAAGAAATTAAAAAAAGTTTGGACAGCTTTCGAGTTGAAATTGATTTGAGAGAGGGGCATTCGGTCGGCTGGAAATTCAACGAATGGGAATTGAGGGGAGTTCCTTTGCGTCTTGAGTTGGGGCAAAAAGAATTAAAAGAAAAGAAAGCAACCCTGGTCAGGCGGGATACCGGAGAAAAGAGCTTAGCTCCTTTTAGTTCGCTAGCTAAGGAAGTGAAAGAAGCATTAGACTTAATTCAAAAGAATTTATTTCTGAAAAGCAGCCGATTTATGAAAGAAAATACCAGAGAAGTTTCTGATTACGATGCCTTCAAATTAATAATGAAAAAAGAGAAAGGTTTTATAAGGGCATTTTGGTGCGAGAATCCCGACTGCGAAGCTAAGCTCAAAGAGGAAACAAAGGCAACGGTAAGAGCTTTGCCTTTTGACGCCGAGGAGGAAAAAGGTAAATGCATATATTGTCAAGAGCCAGCCGAGAAAAAATGGGTTTTTGCCCAAACGTATTAAAATAATTTTTTATGCCAGAGAGAGCGTTTTTTTAAAAAAGATTGATTTAAAAGGTAAATTTTGTTATTTTTAATTTATGCTTGCGCGATTTTTTCCTAAATTTTCCGAGGATATTGCCATTGATTTGGGCACCGCCAACTCAAGGGTTTATGTCCGGGGCCGAGGCATCATCACCCAGGAGCCTTCGGTGGTTGCCATCAACAAAAAAACCGGTCAAATTCTGGCGATAGGAGACGAAGCAAAGAGGATGGTTGGAAGAACTCCCAGCCACATTGTTGCCACAAGGCCCTTGATTGCCGGCGTTGTTTCTGATTTTGAGGCAACAGAGCAAATGCTTAGATACTTTATTGAGAAAGCGAGAGGAAGAAAGTTTTTGCTCAATCCGAGACCGAGAGTGATTATCGGCATTCCCTGCCGAGTAACCGAGGTTGAAAAAAAAGCCGTGATTGACGCGGCTAAAAACGCCGGCGCAAGATATGTTTTTTTAATTGAAGAACCAATGTCAGCCGCCATCGGCGCACGACTGCCGGTTCAAGAACCGGGGGGAAATTTTATCGTTGACATCGGCGGCGGAACAACGGATATAGCCGTCATTTCTTTGGGAGGGATTGTTTTGGAACGGGGCATAAAGATAGCGGGGGATAAGCTTAATCAGGATATAATTCACTTTGCCCAAGAGGAGTACAAATTGCTTATCGGAGAAAGGACGGCTGAGGCTATAAAAATTGGCATTGGTTCAGCTTACCCTCAGAAAGAAAACAGCCGTAAAAAAGATGAAGTTCTGAGAGAAATGGCAATGAGAGGAAGAAATTTAGTCACCGGCTTGCCGGAAGAAATCGCGGTTTCAGAAGAGGATATAAGGCGGGCTCTGGAAAAATCGGTCAGACAGATTGTTTCCGAGATAAAAACCGCTATTGAAGAAACGCCGCCAGAACTTTTGGCTGACATTATGAAATCAGGAATACAATTAGCTGGCGGAGGAGCGCTCTTGCGGGGCTTGAATACTCTGATTCAAAAGGAGACAAAAATCCCGACAAAAATTATTGAAGATCCAATGACCGCCGTTGTAAGGGGAGGAGGAATGGTTTTGGAAAATTTGGATGAGCTGCAAGAGGTCTTGGTGGAAACCGAGTACCTTGAGCCTCCGAAATAAAATTATGATTACAAAGAAAGAAGTCAAACACATTGCTAAATTAGCTCGCCTTGGTTTAAAAGACAAAGAAATAGAAAAGTTTCAAAAAGAGCTTTCATCTATTTTGGGCTATATTGAAAAGTTAAAAGAAGTTGATATCTCAAAAGTTAAAACTGAAATTCAGCCGATTGGAATTGACGAAGCCGCCAGAAAGGATACCGAAAAGCCAAAACCAAAAATTGAAAATTCAAAAAAACTGTTGGAACTGGCGCCGGCGGTAAAAAACAGCTATTTAAAAGTAAAATCAATTTTCTAAATGAATTTTCAGAATTTGAAAAATTTCTGAACAATCGAACTTATAAACAATGGAATTAACCGATTTAACAATTAAAAAGGCTCATCAGGGTTTGGTAAATGGGGAATTTTCGGCTCTGGAACTTTGCAAGGCGTATTTAGACCGCCTTAAAGAAAAGGAAAAAGAAATTTCTTCCTATTTAACCGTTGTTGAGGACTTTGCCCTTTCTCAGGCAAAAAAAATAGATGATATGATTTTGGAAGGGAGGGATTTGCCGGTTTTAGCCGGAATTCCCTGCGCAATTAAGGACGCCATTTTGGTTGAGGGCATAAGATGCACAGCCGCTTCAAAGATTCTGGAAAATTATATCGCTCCTTATGACGCAACCTGCGTAAAAAAGCTCAAAGGCGAGGGGGCGGTAATTTTGGGCAAAACAAATATGGATGAGTTTGCGATGGGCTCTTCAACAGAAAATTCAGCTTTTAAGATTACCAAAAATCCTCATGATTTAACCCGGGTTCCGGGAGGAAGTTCGGGCGGTTCGGCCTCAGGAATCTCCGCCAATGAATGTGTTTTTGCCTTGGGTTCGGATACCGGCGGCTCAATAAGGTTGCCGGCTTGCTTTTGCGGAACGGTGGGCTTGAAACCAACCTATGGCGCCGTCTCAAGATACGGCCTGATTGCTTTTGCTTCCTCTTTAGATCAAATAGGGCCAATGGCAAAAACAGTGGAGGATTGTAAAATAGTTTTTGATGTGATTTCAGGAAAAGATGAGATGGATTCGACGAGTGTGGAGCCAAAGTTAAAAGTTCAAAGTGAAAAGTTAAAAGTTAACGAATTACGAATTGGCGTTCCGAAAGAGTATTTTATTGAGGGGATGGAAAAAGAGGTTGAGAGGGTAATTAAAAAAGTGATAAAGAAATACGAAGAGCTGGGAGCGAAAATAGAAGAAATCAGCCTTCCCCACACCGAATATGCTTTGGCTTGTTATTATATTATTGCTCTCTCTGAAGCCAGCGCTAACCTTGCCCGCTATGACGGAATTAAATACGGCTATTCAGTTTCCGACAAGCCGGCAAGTTTAATGGATGTTTATTTGCAAAGCAGGGAAGAAGGGTTCGGACCGGAAGTGAGGAGAAGGATTATTTTGGGAACCTACGCTTTGTCAGCCGGTTATTATGAAGCGTATTATCTCCGGGCTCAAAAGGTCAGGGCTTTGCTTAGAAAAGATTTTGATGAAGCGTTTAAAAAAGTAGATGTTATTTTGACGCCGGTTTCCCCGACCACCGCTTTTAAAATCGGAGAGAAAATTAATGACCCTTTAAAGATGTATCTTTCCGATATCTTCACAGTTTCGGTAAATTTAGCGGGACTTCCGGCTCTGGCAATTCCCTGCGGAAAAACGGCCCCCCACCACTTTGCAAAAGAAGTCCGTAAGCAAAAGAGATTTAATAAAGAAAAAATTTTTTCTTCTGGTAATAAAAACCTACTTCAAAGTGGTGGGGGGTTGCCAATCGGTTTTCAAATTATAGGCCGACCATTTGAGGAAAATGTAATTTTATCCTTAGGCGAAATTTTTGAAAAATATGGAAGAGCTCATTAATATCGCTAACTTTATTGTTAATCCAGATATCGCCGGATTTTTGCTGTTTCTGAAAGTATTATTTTTAATCCTTTCTGTCATAGTCCTGATTTTCATTATAGAAGTCGCATTTTTTAGAACTGATTGGTTTAATTGGTGGATACTCTGGGATTTAAAGGAATTTTTAACTTATAGACCTATGGGTTTAAAAAAGGAAACCAAAGCATGGGCTAAAATCAAAAAAAGATTAGAAACAGGCAATGAGTCCGAATACAAATCAGCCATTATGGAAGCTGACTCCCTGTTGAATAACAGCTTAAAAAATCTGCGAATTGGTTTAGAAACTTTGGAAGAAAGCTTAAGAAAAAGAGTGGGCCCCGACACAATTTCCAACATAGAAAAGGTGAGAGAAGCCCACCAGGCAAGGAACGATATTGTCAGCGACCCGGACTTCAAGCTGAGCTTGGACCTAGCCAAAGAGCTCTTGGAAATTTATGAACGAGCTTTGAAGGATTTAAGCATTCTTTAACCCCGCCCTTTCTAAACTTTCTAAACTTTGAATATTTTTGTCTTTGTTAAAAATAATGCAAAGCAAGATTTTATTTGAAGGATTTAGAAAAGGCGGGGTTGATTTTATTCTAAAGTAAGTTAAAATAACAGCGCGGGGTGGAGGAGTAGTACCTTGCGAGGCCCATAACCTCGAGACGGCCGTGCAATTCGGTCCCCCGCAACACGTTTATCCATATTGCCATATTTTTGAACCCACTCTATAATAAAAATATAATAACAAACCGTGGGTTCTATGGCAAAATCAAAAGAAAAAAATAAAGCTCGTGAGTTACGCCTTCAAGGCGAAAGCATAAAAGAGATAGCTAAAAAGCTAAAAGTATCAAAGGGTAGTGCTAGCACATGGTGTCGGGACATTGAATTAACTTCGCAGCAAATAGAGAAATTACAGAAAAGGATGGTAGACGGGAGTTATAAAGGACGATTAAAAGGGGCGAGGACTCAGTTTCGGCGAAGATTAAAAAAAATTGCTTTATTACAAAAAGAGGTAGCCAAATTACTGGGTTCATTATCAAGGCGTGATTTATTCTTAATCGGTACTGGACTATACTGGGGGGAAGGAAGCAAACAAAGAAGAGCCCGAATTACTAATTCCGATCCAGAGATAATAAAATTTGCGATTAATTGGTTTAGATCTGTTTGGAAAATACCAAAAGACTATTTCACACTTCAGGTCCTTATCAATAAAATTCATCGGCATCGAGTTCCTGAAGTAGAAAAGTATTGGTCATACATTACAGGCATACCGAAAAGTCAGTTTACTAAGACTACTTTAATAAAAGCTAAGAATAGAAAATTTTATAAAAATTTTAAAACTCATTATGGAACTCTTATTATTTCGATTCGGAGAGGTGGAGAGTTACGATATAAAATTATGGGATTAATTTCGAATGTAATTAAAAAAGGGAAAAAGTTTAGTAGGGCGACGTAGCTCAATAGCGGAGCGGGGGCATCATAAGCCCACGGTTACAGGTGCAAATCCTGTCGTCGCCACCTGCGGGTGTAGTTCAGCTTGGATAGAACGTCCGCCTGTCACGCGGAAGGTCGCCGGTTCAAATCCGGTCACCCGCGCAACGTACAAAATTTCAAAGAAATTTTTACACTGCTGTCGCGTGTAAATTTTTGATTTATTGCGCGACGCCACGTAATAAATTTTTCTTTTAGAAAAATTTAAACATGGCTGAAACGTTTAATTTCTGGAAGAAATTATTACGTTTCGCCATAAAAAATCCAAAATTAAGCCGTTTTTGTCAAGCGGTTTTTGTTTTCCACAGTTGACCCCGTAGAAGAAATTTGACTGCTTTTAGCATTATTCGTATTTTGCTTCGCAAAATACTTAGTCAAATTTTCTCTACGGGGTTGATTTAAGGCAAAAAATATGGTAATATTTAAAAATAAAAAATGGAAAAAATTGATTTAAAAACAATTAAAAAACGGTCTGAAAATGAGTTCAAAAAGGCGGTAGACTTGAAAGAACTGGATGAAATTTTCAAAAAATATCTGGGTAAAAAAGGAGAAATTACCCAGATTTTGAAAACCCTGAGTAAGTTGCCAAACGAGAGGAGGGCAAAAATCGGAAAAGGGATAAATGAGTTAAAAAACTTTTTGGAGGAGAAAATTGAAGATAAGAAATCCTACTTCACTAAAGCTACGGAGGACAAGGAAGAATGGCTTGATATCACGGCGCCCGGCAAGAAACCGGTCGTTGGGCATTTGCATCCTTTAACTTTGATAAAAAGGAGAATTGAGGAAATTTTTCAGGCAATGGGCTTTTCGGTTGTTGAGGGTCCCGAAGTTGAAACCGAGTGGTATAATTTTGACGCCTTGAATATTCAAAAAGACCACCCGGCCAGGGACTTTTGGGACACCCTGTATTTAAAAGGAGGAAATTTATTACGGACCCATACGAGCCCGGTTCAAATCCGTTTTATGGAAAAAAATGAGCCGCCTTTCAGGATTATTGTTCCTGGCCGGGTCTTCCGCCACGAAGCCACCGACGCGAAACACGAAGTCAACTTTTATCAGGTTGAGGGTTTAATGGTTGGGAAAGATGTTTCTGTTGCCAATTTTAAAGCCGTTATTCAGGAATTCCTAAATAGATTTTACCAAAAAGAAATTAAGCTCAGGTTAAGGCCGAGTTTCTTTCCTTTTACCGAACCTTCTTTTGAAATAGATATTAACTGCATAGTTTGCGGAGGAAAAGGATGCTCCACCTGTTTGGGTCAGGGTTGGATAGAATTAATGGGAGCGGGGATGGTTCATCCCAATGTTTTAAAAAACTCGGGGTTGGACCCCAGAAATTGGCAGGGATTTGCCTTTGGGATGGGCTTGGACAGATTAGCGATGATGAAATATAAAATTAACGATATTAGATTATTTTACAGCGGCGATTTAAGATTTTTACAGCAATTTTAGCATGATATTTTCCTATAATTGGTTGCAGTCATTTTTTAAAGCAAAATTACCCAAGCCGGAAAAATTGGCTGAGTTTTTAACAATGCACGCCTTTGAGGTTGGGGAGATAAAAAGGCGGGCAGGGGATTTTGTTTTGAATATTGATATTTTGTCAAACCGGGGGCATGATTGTTTGTGTCATTATGGTATTGCGAGGGAAATAGCCGCGATTTTGGATAGAAAATTAAATATCCCCAAAGGAGAGAAGTTAATAACAAAAAAGGGCGAGTTGCAACCGGTTAAATTAAAAATAAATTGCCCCAATCTGGTTTCCAGGTACTCAGCCATAGCAGTCGAAGGCGTGAAAATCAGTAAATCGCCGCAATGGCTTAAAAAAAGATTGGGAACACTGGGAATTCGTTCTATCAATAATATTGTTGACCTGACTAATTTTGTGATGTTAGAAACGGGTCAGCCGCTGCACGCTTTTGATTATGACAAGATTTTGGGAAAGAAAATGGTTTTACGTCGAGCTAAAAAAGGAGAAAAAATAATTACTTTGGATGGCGTAAAACGCGACTTATATGAAGGCGCGCTTATTATTGAAGATGAAAATCGGCTAATTGATTTGGTGGGCATTATGGGCGGCAAATTAAGCGAAATTGACTCAACGACAAAAAATATTGTTTTACAAGCAGGAAGCTTTGACAGAAGGAATATTTATCAGGCAACAAAAAATTTGAGACATTCTACCGATGCCTCGGATATTTATAGTCACGGCATTGACCCTAATTTGACGATTCCCGCTCTGGAAAGAGCATATTTGCTTTTAAAAAAAATCGGAGGCGGAAAAATAGTTCAACTTATTGATGTTTACCCCAAAAAAATTCTGCCCCTAAAAATTAAACTTGATTTGGATTATGTAAAAAAATTATTAGGGATAGAGATTACATCAAAAGAAATAAAAAACATGCTTAAAAGATTTGGGTTTAAAGTTGTTGAGGATTTGGTTGAGGCGCCAACCTTGAGGTTAGACGTTTCAATCCCCGAAGATTTAATTGAGGAAATTGGCCGTCTTTACGGCTATCAAAAAATAAAACCCGCGTTTCCCGTCGCCTCTCTCGTTCCGCCAAAAAGAAATTTTGAGCTTTTTTGGGAAAATATGGCAAAGAATATTTTAAAAGAAGCCGGATTTACCGAAGTTTATAATTATTCTTTTATTTCCGAAGAGGATAGGAAAGTTTTTAAAAGAAACAATTTAGCGGAAGTTCAAAACCCGGTCAGCGCCGAACAAAAGTATTTGAGACCGAGTTTGATTCCCGAGCTTTTAAAAAATGTTAAAAAAAATCAAAATTCCGTTTTTGCCTCTTCCTCAGCCGGAAAAGAAATTAAAATTTTTGAATTGGAAAAGATATTTAAAAAACCAAAATCTGTTGAAGAAAAACGAATGCTTAGCGGGGTAATTGCCGGCGACGCTTTTTATGAAGCAAAAGGAGTTGTTGATTTGCTTTTAAATAAATTGGGAATAAGCAGTGTTTGGTATGATGAATATCAGCCAACTCCGGAAGAAAGCAAATTATCCATCTGGCGGGAAAAAAGGTGCGCTGAAATAAAAACAGATAACGAAGAAATCGGATTTCTGGGAGAGATTTCGCCAAAAATTCTAGGGGCCTTGAAGATTGAAGGCAGAGCGGTGGTTTTTGACATTGATTTTGAAAAACTGCAAAAACTGGCTTCGGAAGAGCAGGGATATCAGCCGATCTCGGCTTATCCGGCAGCCGTCAGGGATATTGCGGTTTTGGTGCCGCTCTTTGTCAAAGTTGAAGAGGTTTTGAATCAAGTTGAGTTCTCGGGAGGAAAACTAATTAGAGACGTTGACCTTTTTGATATTTATGAAGGAGAAGAAATGCCGGAAGGAAAAAAGAATTTTGCTTTTCACATCATTTACCAGGCAGAAGACAGGACTCTGTCTTCGGAAGAAATTGATGAAATTCAACAAAAAATAATTGAGGCCCTGGAAGAAAATCCCGACTGGGAAGTGAGGAAATAAAATTATGGGAGAATCATTTGAAAAAAAAACACATTAAAAAGGAAAGCGAGATAAATGGAGGGGAGATTTTTGCCAGGGCGGGAGAGGAAAAAGAAGAAAAGTTGACTTCAAAAGAGAAATATATTTTTAATCATACTCGCTTAGGCAGAACCTTGAAGTTCTTACGAGAAAATCCTGATTTTCCTGCGGGTCGCGCAAAAAAACAGGGGATGCAAAAATTACTTGACCCGGGAATAATAACAATGCTTGAAAATCGGCGTATCATAAAAATAGAGAAAGGACGGGTTAAAGAAATAAATCTGGAAAAATTTTGGAAAGAAAGCATTGCTTCTAAAATTTTAAATTTAGTAGAGGAAGAAAAATTTATAACCGCGGGGCAAATCGCCAAAAAGCTAAAAGATTGGTCTCATAAGTTTATTCTCGGCGAAGCCAATAATCTTGTTTCCGCAGGGCTGCTTAAGTTCAAGCGAATGGGGAGAGAGAATATGTTTTTTCCCTCAAATTTTTCCAACGAGAAAATCAATATGGAAGTGGTGGAAAAGAAAATTAAAAGAGGAAATGAGAAAATAGGGGCCAAAGAAAAATAAGTTCAGGAGAAAAAATAAAAAATTATGGCAAAGAAAACAAAAAAGTCAGAATACACGGCAAAAGACATTTATGTTTTGGAGGGTTTGGAGCCCGTTCGGAAAAGGCCGGCAATGTATATCGGCTCAACCGGTCCCGAGGGTCTTCACCATCTTTTGATTGAGACCGTTGCTAACGCTATTGATGAAGCGATAATGGGTTATTGCACCGAAATTAAAGTTGCTATTTTGAATGAAAGCCGAATTCAGGTTGAAGATAACGGCAGGGGAATTCCGGTAGATATTCACCCCCGGACAAAAAAATCGGCTTTGGAAACGGTAATGACCACTTTGCATGCCGGCGCGAAATTCGGCGGAAAGGTTTACGTTTCAACCGGCGGATTGCACGGGGTTGGGATTTCAGCGGTTTGCGCCCTGTCAACTTATATGAGAGTTGAGGTTTGCCGAGATGGGTTCAAATACGCCCAGGAGTACGCGAGAGGAAAGCCAAAAGCGAATGTTAAAAAAATCGGCAAATGCAGGCAATCCGGAACTTCGGTTCTTTTTGAGCCGGACCCTGAAATTTTTAAAGAAATAAAATTTGAATTAAAAAAAACTATAAGCCATTTGAGGCAGCAGGCCTATTTAACAAAAGGGTTGAAAATCATTTTCGTTGACCAAACTAAAAAACCAGCCGTTTTTTACGTATTTTACTTTGAAGGCGGCCTTCCGTCTTATGTCAGGCATTTAACCAGGGGAGTAAATCCCCGTCATCCAAACATATTTTACGGTTTTGGAGAAAGGCAGGGTACGATTGTTGAATCCGCTTTTCGCTATACAGACGAATATGAATGCTATGAAGAGAGCTTTGCCAATAATGTTTATACTCCCGACGGCGGAACCCATTTAACCGGGTTCAGGACCGCTATAACCAAGACCTTCAACGACTATGCGAGGAAAAACGAATTCTTAAAAGAAGCCGATGAAAATTTAAACGGAGAAGACATTAGGGAAGGGTTAACCGGAGTTGTTTCAATAAAAATAAAAGAGCCGCAATTTGAAGGACAGACCAAGGCAAAATTGGGGAATTCCGAGGCAAAGCCGGCCGTTGAACAGGTTGTTTCAGAGACATTAGCTGATTTTTTGGAAAGAAATCCTCAAGATTCAAGAGCGATAATTGAAAAGTGCATTTTATCGCAAAAAGCGAGAAAGGCGGCCAAAGCCGCAAAAGAAACCGTATTGAAAAAAGGCATTTTGGATGGATTGGCGCTGCCGGGAAAATTGGCCGATTGTTCCTCAAGAAAACCGGAAGAATCGGAGCTTTACATCGTTGAAGGAGAATCGGCCGGCGGAAGTTCAAGACAGGCCCGGGACAGAAGATTCCAGGCAATTCTGCCTTTGCGGGGTAAAATCTTAAACGTTGAAAGAGCTCGCCTGGATAAAATTCTAACCTCAAAGGAAATAAAATCTTTGATCATTGCTTTAGGCACGGCCGTTGCGGAAGATTTTAATTTAGATAAACTGAGATATCACAGGATTATTTTAATGGCGGATGCCGACTCCGATGGGAATCATATCAGAACCCTGCTTTTAACCCTCTTTTATCGTTATTTTAAACCAATAATTGAAGCCGGATTTTTGTATGTCGCCCAGCCCCCGCTTTATAAAATTCAGTCGGGAAAGGAAATTAAACACGCGTATACCGAAGAGCAAAAATTAAAGATTTTGAGTTCTTTTAAAAAGACCTTCGGCGCTTCCATTCAAAGATATAAGGGTTTGGGCGAAATGAATTCAGAAGAGTTATGGGAAACAACTATGAACCCTGAAAACAGAACTTTGCTTCAGGTCAAAATCGAGGATGCAAAAGAAGCCGATAAAATTTTTGATATTTTGATGGGAGACGAAGTTATGCCCCGGAAAAAATTTATCCAGACTTGGGCCAAGAAAGTCAAGAACTTGGATATTTAAGATCTATAGAAGCCGGTCTGGAAAAACTTATCGCAAGAAGATGAAAAATATTGAAAACCCTTTTCACAGAAAAAATTCGGCAGAAGAAATTAAGAAAGGGCTTGACGGTACTACCGAAAAACAGAGAGAAAAATTGCGAGGCGGAGAACAAAAAGAGGCGATTTTGAACGGTGTTGAGGCCTTTGCCGATGAGTTGCTGGAAAAGTATCCGCAAGTAAATCAAGACGGAAAACTCAATTACTATTTGAGCGGTTCCCTCGGTGTAATGCTTTTACTGCGGGGCGGCAAGTTTGAAATTTTAGACGAGTCGCGAATACCAGAAATTGTATCAATCGCTGAGAAAGAGGTGCCGCCAGAGGCAACGAAGTATCTTGAAGGGTTTGTCAGAAAAATTGGCGACTTGGATTACGTTGAGACGGATATTTATAAAGCTAAAAAACGGGAAGTTCAGGATTCTTATGGAAAAGTTCCGGATGAAGAATATAACAGGAGACGAAAAGAGTTTTTATTTAAAGGCGGCGGCGGACCAAAAATAGCAGATTTATCAGAGACCGCTAAAAGAGCGCTTAAAATTTCCGAAAAGCAATTCGCTGTGATGTGCGACCCTTTGGAAACCGTGACTCCGCACAGAGTAGCCCGGGTGAAAATTGATGGTAAGGAAGTTTATATTCCGGAGCCGAAAATGATGCTTGCATATAAAACCGTTCATTTAGGTCAGACATTCGAAAACGCAGAGAAAACGCAAAAATTTGTAAGCGATTTTAATGCAATGCTCAAAGGAATGGAAGCAATATACCCTCGTGAAGAATTATTGCGCGCAACGCATGAAACTATATTTTTCTATGCGCCTGATTCTCCAAATAATACCTTTACTCCTTATCACAATCCGCAATTTCGAGGCGAATTAAGAAAATTTTATGATGAAGCCATTACTCTCGACGCCGACGCTCAATATCTTGGCCAGCTTCAATACGGAAAGGAGCGTTCAGTTGGAGTTCTGAAAGTTTTACATCGTTTGCAATCGCCAGAATCAAAACGGGCTGTGATTGATTTCTTTAATCAACACCGAGAGCAAATTGATGAATGGTCCATCAATTCCACTTCTCCCGACAACAGAGAAGTTATAGCTGATTTTCTTTTATTCCGACCCGAGCTTCTTGACGATTTCAAAACCCGCATTAAGGGAGAAGTTTCAAGAGATTCAATTATTGAGGCCTTGAAGACCGAGGTTTGGGCGATTTATAAATACGGCAGTCAAATAGCAAACAAGAATGCGCTGGACATGATGCCGAAGCTCAGCATAACAATGGATATTGTGATGAAAGTTAATGAGAAAAATATCCAGCGCGAATTACAAGATATTGGAGAATTACTTGATTTTGGAATGAATAAATGGCACTTGGAGAGAATGTTAGGTTCAAAATACGTCGCCGATGTAAAGATGAGAAACGGATTATTGAATGGCTTAAAAACAGCGAGAAGGAAATTGAATGAGCAAGATTTTGAAAAATTTACACGCGATTTATATATGGCAGCGGCTGATTCGAATTATTACAATGAAAAGCTGAACATTTTTGTTGATATTAAAGAAGAAGAACGGCCGGAACGCGTGGCTTCTGTTTTTGAGCAGGTTGGAATAGAATACAAACGAAACTGAAAGATTACACCGTGCGTCAAACATCGTGCGGGTTTAAATTTTCCGATTTCCCCGTACAGGGGTTGTTTTTTAAAATGATTTTGGTAAGATTATAAGATGCAAATTAAGGGAGTGCCGCAAAAAATTATGACTTTTTTTAAAGAAGTCAGGCTGGAAACGAAAAGAGTCAATTGGCCAACGAGGGAAGAAACGTTAAAGCACACATTGAATGTGATTATATTTTCAGTAGCCGTCGCAATTTATTTGGGCGGATTGGATTTTATATTTTCCGTTCTCCTTAATAAGTTTGTGTTTTAAAATAGTATCCCGCATTTTGCATTACCACTATGGCGAAACAAAAATTGCCGCAGGAAAAAAATTGGTATGTCATCCACACTTATTCCGGGTATGAAGACGCTGTTGCCAAAGCTCTTCGTCAAAGAGTGGAGTCCCTTGGCATGGAAGACAAGATTTTTGACGTTATTGTTCCGAAAGAAAAAAAGATTAAAATAAAAGATGGCAAAAGAAAAGTCGTGGAAGAAAAAATTTATCCCGGATACGTTCTTATTGAAATGATTGTTACCGATGAGTCGTGGTATGTTGTCAGAAATACCCCGAACGTTACCGGTTTTGTCGGAGCCGGAACCGTGCCGGTCCCTGTTTCAAAAGGAGAGATTGATAATTTAAAAAGGCGGATGGCGGTAGAGGAGCCCGAGTACAAAATAGAAGCTAAGGTTGGCGATTCGGTGAAGATTACCGATGGCCCCTTCAAGGACTTTGACGGAAGGGTCTCGGGTATTGACGAAAAGCGGGGAAAGGTTCAGGTTCTCGTCAGTATGTTTGGCAGAGACACACCGGTTGAACTGGACTCATTACAAATTAGAAAATTATGAAAAAAATAAAAGCAGTAGTAAAATTACAGATTCCGGCCGGCCAAGCGACCCCAGCTCCGCCAGTTGGTCCGGCTTTGGCCACCCGCGGCGTTAATATTGCCGAATTCTGCAAGAAATTTAACGATTTGACAAAAAATCAAATCGGCTTTACTATCCCTGTTGAAGTTACGGTTTATGAAGACAGGACATACGATTTGAAGTTAAAGCAGCCGCCGGCATCAGAGTTAATAAAAAAAGCGGTCGGGATTGAGAAGGGTTCCGGCGAGCCAAATAAGAAAAAAGTTGGAAAAATTACGCGGGAACAGATAAGGAAGGTAGCTGAGCAAAAAATGTCTGATTTAAATGCGGAAGATATTGAATCAGCGGTAAAAATCATCGAAGGCACGGCAAAACAAATGGGAATCGAAGTAGTAGAGTAAGGTAAAATACCCCACATCATTTACTATTACCGCTATGGTCTTATCGGATAAAGAAATAAGAAAATATGTTGAAAAATATGGAATGATTTCGCCATTTACCGCCTCCCAGGTCAAAAAAGGGGTGATTTCTTTTGGGATTTCATCTTATGGCTATGATTTTAGGATAGCCGATGACTTTAAGATTTTTACTAACGTTAACAATGCCGTGGTTGACCCAAAAAATTTTGATTCAAAGTCATTTGTTGATTTTAAAGGCAAAGTTTGCATAATTCCTCCCAATTCATTTTTACTGGGAAGAAGTATTGAATACTTCAAGATTCCGAGAGACGTTATCGGGATTTGTCTTGGGAAATCAACCTATGCCAGATGCGGAATAATAGTAAATGTGACGCCCTTGGAGCCGTGTTGGGAGGGATATGTGACGGTTGAGATTTCAAATACCACCCCTTTGCCGGCAAAAATTTACGCGGATGAGGGCATCTGCCAAATTATTTTCATTAAAGGAAGCGAGCTCTGCGAAATTTCCTACGAAGACAGAAAAGGAAAATATCAAAAACAAGAGGGCTTGACCTTGCCCAAAGTTTGATATGAAAAAAAATTCATACCCGGGAAAATTTATTGTTTTTGAGGGTTTGGACGGGTCGGGAAAATCAACCCAGGTTGATTTACTGCTCAAATTTCTCCGCGAAAATAAAAAAAAAATTCACTGCACCGCTGAACCAACCCAATATTTAATCGGCGGATTGATAAAAAGCTGGTTGGCCAACGATTGGAAAAGTTCTTCCGCCTGCCTCCAGCTTTTATTTGCCGCTGACAGAGCCCATCATTTAGAGAAAGAAATACTGCCCTTGCTGAAAAGGGGCGTTTTTGTAATTTGCGACCGCTATTTATTTTCGACATTAGCTTACGGCGGGTTGGACTTGGATGCGGATTGGCTTTATTGCATCAATAAAGAATTTATTTTACCGGATATCACTTTTTTCCTCGATGTTTCTCCCAAAATCTGCATTCAAAGGATGCAGAAAGAAAGATTCTCGGCCGAACTTTTTGAAAAGGAAGAAAAATTGAAAAAAGTAAGAGCAAATTTTAAAAAAATAGCCAAAAAATTTAGTAACTTTTATATTATTAATGGCGAAAAACCAGCCGTGGATGTCTTTTCCCAAATTAAAAATATTGTTTTGAAATGGCGCAAATTCTAAAAAATCAAGGAAGTCACCGGATTTTAGCGATTATGGCTGGAGTGGGTGGTGAAAATTCTCTTCAGTTAATTGAATTGGCCGGCAGAACCTCTTATCAAAGCCGAGATAAAATAACGAACGATTCGGCGGCTAAATTCGTGAAGATGCTGAGAGAAAGGGGTCATGAGTCGGTTTTGGAGCATTCCTGTCTCAGCGTTGAATTCAACAACGTAAGCCGGGGCCTTACCCACGAACTGGTTCGCCATCGTCTGGCCTCTTTTACTCAAGAATCAACGAGATATGTTGAAGAAGGAGAATTTAAAGTAGTTATTCCGCCGGATAAAGACAAAGATGAAAAATCGGTTGAGTTGAATTTTCCGCAGGGGGTAAAGATAAAAGTTTCTTTTCAGGATTGGATGGACCTGAATGAGCAGATGTATCGCAATTTAAGAAAATCTGGTTGGCTTCGCCAGGACGCAAGGCAGGTTTTGCCGACAGGCATTAAAGCCCAGATTGTGATGACCGCAAATTTCAGAGAATGGCGGCATATTTTTAAAATGAGGACTGCCGCCGATGCCCACTGGGAAATAAGGCAAGTTATGAAAAATTTGCTGGAAGACGTCAAAAAGAAGATACCTGTAATTTTTGATGATTTATGAGAGACAAGTTTTTATTTCAAAATTTTTCAAATTCCGAAATAAAGAATATTGCCAGAATAATTGACCAGACAAACATAGAAAAGAATGCCGCCAAGGCAGACATCATTAAAACTTGCCAAGAAGCTAAAATCTATGGCTTTCGGGGCGTTTGCGTCAGGCCACAATGGGTAAAATTAGCCAAAAATGAATTAGTCGGCATCCATATCAACACCATTTGCCTAGTTGATTCGCCAATCGGAGGCAGTTCTCATCAAAACAGAGTCAAAATTTGTAAAAAAGCAAAAACAGACGGGGCGGATGAATTGGATGTTGTAATTTCTATCCCCGATGTAAAGCATGAGAGATGGGGAAAGATTTTAGGGGACTTAAAAGAAATTTGTAAAATTTTACCGACAAAAGTGATCATTGGTTCTGGATATTTAACCGATGAGGAAATAAAAAAATCATCTGAAATTGCAAGAAAGGCGGGAGCAATTTGTGTTAAGACCGCCACCGAAAAAGACCCTTTGGAAAGCCGAGAATTGAAAGAAAAGGCCCTTCATTTAAAACTCATGCGGGCAGGGGCTCCGGGGCTTTTAATTAAGGCATCCGGGAAAATAAAAACTCTCAAAGACGTTAAAATGATGTTAAAGGCAGGGGCCGATATCATCGGGACAAGCTCCGGAGTGGAAATTGTTAAAGCTCAAAACTTAAAGCGAAAAGTGTAAAGCAACAACCTAAAACTTAAAATATTTTAGATTTTAAACTGTTGCTCTACGCTTTACGCTTAATAAACTATGTATCAACCAATTATTGGCCTCGAAATTCATAGTGAACTGAAAACAAGGACAAAAATGTTTTGTTCCTGTAGAAATGACACCATGGAGCACATTCCCAATTTAAATATTTGCCCAATTTGCCTCGGGCACCCGGGGACTCTCCCTGTAATAAATAAAGAAGCAGTAAGAAAAGTAATAAAAACGGGCCTGGCTTTAAATTGCAAAATCGCCGAGTGTTCAAGATTTGCCAGGAAAAACTATTTTTATCCCGATTTGCCCAAGGGCTATCAGATAAGTCAATATGAGGAACCTTTTTGCCAAAATGGATTTTTGGAAACTGGCGGAAAAAAAATTAGAATCAGAAGAGTTCATCTGGAGGAAGATACCGGAAGTTTAATTCATGAAAAAGATCATTCTCTGGTTGATTTTAATCGGGCTGGCATTCCCCTGATGGAATTGGTGACGGAACCCGACCTAAATTCACCTACAGAAGCAAAGGAATTTGCCCAAGAATTGCAACTAATTTTGCGACATTTGGAGGTATCGGAAGCGAATATGGAAAGGGGAGAGCTAAGGGTCGAAGCGAATATTTCGCTTCAACAACAAATGACGGATGAATTAGGAATAAAAGTAGAGATTAAGAATCTTAATTCATTCCAGGCGGTAGAGAAATCTTTGGAATATGAAATTGGGCGGCAAACAAAAATTTTAAGATCCGGCAAAAAAGTCATTCAAGAAACAAGAGGATGGGATGATATTCAGAGAGAAACGGTCAGTCAAAGAGAAAAAGAAGAAGCCCACGATTACAGGTACTTCCCGGAACCCGATTTGCCGCCCCTGCAAATTTCTCAAGAATTAATCGATGGAATAAAAACTGAAATTCCGGAGCTTCCTCGGCAAAGAAGGGAAAGATTTAAAAAAGAATACAACTTGTCAAGCAGAGAAGTAGAGATTTTTATTAGAAAAAGAGATTTCGGCGACTACTTTGAAAAAGTAATTTCAGAGTTGGAACAATGGGCAAAGGAAATAAAACCGAAATTAAATAAAGAGAGATTTTTAAGTTTAATCAAGCTTTGTTTAAATTACATTCTTACCGACTTGCAGGGACTATTAAAGGGAGCTCAGGTTTCAAACGAGGATTTTTTGATTACTCCGGAAAACTTTGCTGAATTTATCACACTGATTTACAAAGGAAAAATATCCTCAAAGCTGGCAAAAATTATTTTATTTGAAATGTTTTCAACCGGTGAAGATCCTTCAAACATCATTGAGAAAAAAAGGTTAGTCCAGATGACCGATGAAGCGGAAATTGAAAAACTAATTAAAGACGTAATTGCCAAAAATGAAAAGGCGGTTTTAGATTATAAACTGGGGAAAGGAAACGCTTTCCAATTTCTGATTGGACAGGTGATGGCAGCCGTTCAAGGAAAAGCCAACCCTGGAATTGTCAATAAAATTCTAAAAAAACTATTGTCTTGAAAATTTTTTGACCAAACCCTCTGCTTCTTTATAATTTTTTACCCAACGAATTCTTTTATCTCTTTTAAACCAGGTCAGCTGCCGTTTAACATAATTCTGAATTTCCTTTATTGAACTCTCAATCATTTCTCTTTTATTTATCTTATTTTGCAGATATTCAGCTACTACCCGATAATGAATCCCAAAGGCCTCTATTTTTTTAAAAGAAATGCCCCCTTTCCTTAAATTTTTAACTTCTTTAACTAATCCTTGTCTGAGCCATTTTAAAAATCTCTTTTTAATTGCTTTTTCCAAATTTTCTTTTTCTTTCTTTATGCCAAGCATTAAAACCGGGTAGGGGAGTGGCCGTTTTCTTAAAAGGGGAACTGGCTTTTTTGTTTTCATTACAATCTCAATTGCCCGAATGAGTCGCCGCGGATTTTTTCTTTCAATGCTCTTTGCCCTCCTTTTGTCAATTTTTTTCAGAATTTGGTATAATTCTTTTATTGATTTTTTTTCTAACTCTTTCCTCAACTTCCAATCGGGTTTTACTTCCGGAATCGCTATTCCATCAACAACCGCCTGAATGTAAAATCCGGTTCCGCCGCATAAAATTGGAATTTCCTCTTTTTTTAAAATTTTATCTATTGCATCCAAAGCCAGTTTTCGATACTGGACAACGGTAAATTTTATCTTTGGGCTGGCAACATCAATGCAATGATGTGGAATTCCTTTGTGTGTGAAAATATATTTCTTTTCTGCCTGCCCCGTACTAAAATTTGAAGAATTTTTAGTATCGGGGGTTATTTTTGCCGTTCCTATATCCAGGCCCTTATAAACCTGTCTTGAATCGGCGGAAATAATTTCTCCGCGGAATTTCTGAGCCAATTTAATTGCCATTTCCGATTTTCCGGAGGCGGTTGGCCCCAAAAATGCTATCAATTTTTTTGAATTTTTCCTTTCAAGCCCCATGTTAGCGCATCGCTGATTTTTGCTCTGATGATTTTTCCGATTAAATCAGATTTTCGGCAATCTGTTTTAATTTTTACGGTTTTATAATGGCGGGATTTGCCAAAAAAGAAGCCATTTTTTTGTTTTTCTACCAGAACCGCAATTGTTTTCCCTGCAAATTTTTTATTTCTCTTTAGAGCTGTTTTCTTTAATATGGCGGTCAGAATTTTCCATCTTCTTTCTTTTTCTTTCAAAGAAACATTATCTTTCATTTTTTCTGCCGATGTTCCGGGTCTTTGAGAATATTTAGCAATGTAAGCCATATCATATTTGATTTCTTTGAATAGTTTTGAAGTATTTTCAAAATGCTTTCTTGTTTCGCCGGGAAAGCCGACAATAACATCGGTTGAAAAGGTGGCATATCTTTCCAAGCCCCGCCGATAATTTTTAAAAGCGGCTCTGATTTTATTTATTAAATTTTTGTATTCCTCTGCCGTATAAGCCCTTTTCATTTTTCTCAGAATTTCATCGTCTCCTGACTGAATCGGTAAATTTAGATAGGGGGTTATTTTCTTACATTTCGCCATTGTTTCAATCAGCTCATCAGAGAAATCAGCGGGATTGGGACTAGTAAATCTGAGCCAAAAATTACCGGTAATACCGTTAACCAGCTTCAAAAGTTTAGCAAAATTAATTGAAGCATCGGCGGGGGATTGATAATCATTGACATTTTGGCCTAAAAACCAGATTTCCCTAGCTCCTTTTAAAATGGCCCCCTTGACTTCATTTACGATTTCTTTATAGTCCCGGCAAACCAGATGGCCTCTTGTAAAAGGAACAACGCAATAAGCGCAGAAATTATTGCAGCCATTTGAAATAGGAATAAAAGCAGAAAAATTATTTTCATAACTTGGAAGCATTTCCGGCAAATCCCCGATATCCGAGGCAAAATCAAACCTCTCTTTTAATTTTTTTCTGTCTTTTTTAAGGATACAACCGGTTAGGATAATTCTGAGTTTTGGATTTTGTTCTTTGATTTTAGCAAACTCTTTGATTTTGCCAAAAACCCTATCAACCGCCGATTGTCTTACCGAACACATATTAACCACAATTAAATCAGCCCACTGAATTTTTAAAGCGGGTTGATAACCTTTGCTTTCTAAAACCGACGCAATTCTTTCAGAATCTGACCTGTTCATCTGGCAACCGTAGGTAACAATATGATAAGTCACAATCCTATTTTACTGAAATTTTCATTTTTTTCAATCTAAAAGCCGCCCCAGTGAGGCGGCTTTTAAACCATTCTCTAATTATCTAATAAGTTGGCGTTTTTATTGAGGATGGGCATTCGGCAACTTCTTTCCAACCTTCCGGCACATCGCAAGGAGTCCGGAATTCTTTGCAGATTCCATCAGGAGAAATTGCTGGTGCAATTACTTGAATGCAGACTCCCGGTTTGGGAGTAATGCCTGTGGAAGGTGGAACTTTACAAA
>JAGUVE010000030.1 GCA_020063075.1 Parcubacteria group bacterium
CCAAAGAAAGCAAGGCGATTAAATTAAAAAGTTCGCCCAAACCAATTTCTTGGATTGTCAGCTTGGTGATGGCAAAAATTCCGACTATTCCGGTTGTCTGGCTTGCCAAAGGGGTGATTGATTGAGTCAAAAATGAAACTTTAATTAAATTGTACAGGGAAAAAAAACTATAATGAACGAGGTTTACCGAATGCAAAAAACCGGAAAAAATTTTTCCAAAAAACCCTTCGTATCTAATTTCAGCCACCTCTTGTATGCCTATTCCTATTTTGGCGCTGGTTTCTTTTGGTTCAACCCGAGGCACAACGGTTATTTCCTTAACTTCTTTTGTTCTCAAATTCTTAACCAGCAATAAAACCGCCTTTCCTTCACTCTTTTTAATAATTTCAGTCAGCTCCCTGGCGCTTTCTAATTCTTTGCCGTCTGCCCTTAAGACCAAATCGTGAGGAAGCAATTTTGCGGCTTCAGCCGGCGAGCCCTCTTTAATCTCAGCCACCATCGGAAAATTATTCTGAGAACCAAAAGGAAACTTGTATTGAAAGAGCAGTCCTTGATAGGTAATAAAACCGCTGAATCCCAAAATAAAATAAAAAATAATGACGGCCACTAAAATACCGACCAGTATTCCTCCGGAAACAATCAAAGTGCGGGTTGGCAGCGACTTTGAGGCAAAGCTTTTTGGGTCTTTTAATTCTTTTCCCTCTTTGACCTCCTCGTCGTAAATTTTGTTAAAGCCGCCAAAAGGAATCAGGTTTAGGGAATAAACGGTGGATTCGGTCGCTATTTCTCCCGAACCCAAAACGAATTTTCTTTTTCCCCGCTCCTTATAAACTCCAAAAAGCCGGGGCGGAAGACCCAAGCCAAACTCCTCAACTTTGACCCCGGAGAGTTTAGCCAAAGCAAAATGCCCAAACTCGTGAGAAAGAATGAGAAAACTCAAAATTAAAAGAAATAATATAATGGCTATAATCATAATTACTCTGCTATCTCTTTTTTCTTCCTCTCCCCTATTTCCTCAATTTTCTTGTTATATTCGTCAACCAACTCCTGCAATCCGTCTTTCCCCTTAAATTTATCATTTTCCCTGATTTTACCCTCTCTAAAGTTTCTTTGAATTTCTTCCCAGGCCTCTTCTCTCCATCTTCTAATTGTCTTTTTTGCCTCCTCTTGTTTTTGGGAAATTAGCCGCAATAAATCCTTTCTGTATTCTCCAGTCAAGGGGGGCAAATTTATTCTAATTGCGTCTTTGTCAACAATGGGGCTGGCTCCGATTCCGGTTCTTTCCAAGGCCTTAACAATTCCCTCAATGTAGGATTTGTCCCAGGGCTGAATCAAAATCTGTCTCGGCTCGGGAATTGCGATTGTGGCTAACTGCTTTAAGGGAAACCTCTGGCCAAAGCATTCCACAGAAACATCTTCAACTAAAGAGCTGGTCGCTCTGGATGGCCTGAATTTAGCCAACTCTCTTTCCAAAAAATTTACAACTTTATCCAATTCCGGCTTGATTTTTCCGATAATTTCTTCAGAATCCATAATTTATTTATTACAGCTCCAGCATTAAGTTTTCCAGCGCCAATCTTTGGTTGATGTTTGTGGTTGAGGTTAAAAAAATCGTTCTCTGCAATTCCTCAATGAATTTTTTTAATTTGGCTAAAGAAAAATTTTTAAAATTTTCGTCTTCCCTGCCCTGTATTTTTGAGAGAAGAATTTTCCTCAAATACCCGAGCCAGATTTCCAAAATCTCTTTTGCCTTGTTAGAAACGTTGTCTTTGGCGGAGTCAGAGATGTTTTTTACGTATTGAAAGCGAAAAGACAACCCGGTATTGAAAATTTTGAGCAAATCGGAAATTATTGCGCGGTACGTCTCAATTTTTTGGGGGTCCAAAAGAAAATCCAACGCCAGCCCGGGTCTGCCCAAAGAAATCTGAGCTATTTCTTCCGCGTCGGCTTTTCCCATTCCCTTTGAAATTAAATAATTTTCAATCTCAGGATATTTTACCGGGTAAAATTTGATTGTCTGGCATCTGGAAATAATTGTCGGAAGCAGGGTTTTTGGATGCTCGGTTACCAGAATTAAAACCGTCCTGCCTTTCGGTTCCTCCAGGGTTTTTAAAAGACAACCCTGCGCCTCTTGGTTCATTGAATGCGCCCGGTCTATAATCGCCGCTTTCAAAGGAGCAGAAACATTTTTTAAAGATAGCTTCCAGCTTAACTCTCTGATTTGGGAAATCTGTATCTCTTTGTTGGCTGGTTCCAAAAAAATAAAATCGGGATGAATCCCTTTTTCAATGTCCCGACTTTGTCGAGGATGCTCGATGAAATCGGCATCTTTTTCAAAGAGCCATGATATAAATTCAAAGGCAACTCTTTTTTTGCCCAATTTCTCTTGACCGGAAAATAAGAAAGCATGGGGCAGTTTTCCCGTCTCGGCTGATTTCTCCAAAATCTTCCATTGTTTTTGATGGCCAATAATCATACAAAATTTGAATTTTTATCTTTTACTCATTATGGTTTTTTTATAGACATCTAAATTATCCAAAACCGCTCCGGTTCCTTTTGCCACGCAGGTTATGGGGTCATCAGCTAAAATAAAAGGAACGCCGATTGATTCCGATATTTTTCTGCTTAGGTTTCTGAGCAATGACCCTCCCCCGGCCAAGACCCCTCCTTTATCCATAACATCGGCTGATAGTTCGGGCGGAGTGTTTCTTAAAACGGTTTTTATCACTCTGATTACTTCAGATATAACGTCGGAAACGGCCTCTTGGGTTTCATTTGAGGATATTTTTAGGTTGCGGGGCAGACCTGAGATTAAGTCCCTTCCCCGAATCTCAAGATATTTTTCTTCCTTTTCAGATAAAGCGGTTCCAACCTTTATCTTTATTTCTTCGGCTGTTTGCTCGCCGATTGCTAAATTATATTTTCTCTTAACAAAATCGGAAATTGCCGAATCCATTTTGTCGCCGGCTATCCTGGCCGATTGCCAGGTAACTATTCCTCCTAAAGAAATCACCGCCACTTCGGTAGTCCCTCCGCCGATATCAACAATGAGGTTGCCGGAGCAGGAATTTATCGGAACTCCGGCTCCGATGGCGGCCAAAACCGGTTCTTTTGCCAAAAAAACGGCCTTTGCCCCGGCTGCTAAACCCGCCTCAATCACTGCCCTCTTTTCCGTGGAGGTGATGCCGGCCGGCACCCCGATCATCAATTCCGGTTTAAATATCCGAAAATGGCCCAGGACCTTTTCAATGAAATATCTCAGCATCGCCTGGGTAACCCGATAATCGGCGATGACCCCGTCTCTTAGGGGCCTGTAAACCCTGATGGTGTCCGGAGTCCTGCCGATCATTTCTTTTGCCGATTTTCCGACTGCCAGAATTTTGTTTTCAGCTAAACTGACGGCAACGACCGAGGGCTCCTGCAAAACAATCCCCTTTTTTTGAATAAAAACGAGAGAATTGCAAGTGCCTAAGTCAATGCCGATTTTTCGTATAAACATAATAACTTAAAATTTTTTAATTTTGAATTCTGAATTTTGAATAAATTTTGAATTTAAAAATTTTTAAAACCTTTTGGTTTCACAATTAAAGCATTAAGAAATTCATTCAAAATTCAAAATTGGAAATTCAAAATTATTTTAGATCTTTGCTTTTTGATTTAAGACTGTAAAAATCATCTATCCTTTAATCCTTCGTATGTCCGCCCCTAATTTTTGAAATCTTTCTTCTATTCTTTCGTATCCCCTGTCAATTTGCGAAATATTTTCAATTACCGTTTTTCCCTTGGCAGCGAGCCCGGCGATAATTAACGAGGCGCCGGCCCTTATATCCCAGGACTCAATCCTTGAACCCCATAGCGGCGTCTTGCCGAAAATGAATGCCCGGTGAGGGTCAACGAGCTCAATATCCGCTCCCATTTTTCTCAATTCCTGGGTGAAATTCAATCGGTTCTCATAAAGCGGGTCGTGAATTACGCTTCTTCCTTCGGCTTGGGTCAAAAGAGGAATCAGAGGAGGAATTAAATCGGTAGGGAATCCCGGAAAAGGAAGGGCTTGAATTTTGACCGCCTTCATTTTCGGAAGACGGCTTACAAGTAATTCGCCCGGAGCTCTTCTTAATATAACGCCGATTTCTTCCAATTTGGTCAAAAATGAATCCAAGTGCTCGGTTCTTACGTTTTTTATTTTAACCTCGCCTTGCGTAATGGCTGAAGCAATAATGAAAGTACCCGCTTCCAGGGGGTCCGGAATAATTCGGTGATCGGCTCCTTTTAATTTCTTTACGCCTTCCAACTCAATTTGGTGAGTTCCCAAACCCTCTATCTTTACCCCCATCTCTTTTAAAAATTTTCCGACATCCTGAATCTGGGGCTCAGCCGCCGCCATTTTAATTACCGTTTTTCCTTCAGCCAAGACCGCGGCGAGCATCAAATTTTCGGTGGCGGTAACCGAAAATTCCCGCAAGACCACTTCTTTTCCCAGAATTTTCTTTGCGCGAAATTTATAAAATTCGCCTTCCTGAGAAATTTCCGCCCCTAATTCCTTCAGGGAAAGAAGGTGGGTTGAAATCGGCCTTAGCCCGATCTTATCGCCGCCCGGATGAGAAAATTTGAAATTTTTGAATCTCCCTAAAAGCGGCCCGATTAACAGAACCGAAACGCGGCTCTTCTTAATTTCGTCAAAGTTTAATCTTGCAGGGTCTATTTTACGGTTATTTATTTTAATTTTCCGCTTTCCAAGCCATTCAATTTTCGCTCCCATCCCCTCTAAAATTCCGAGCAAGCTTAAAATATCGGAAACCAAAGGAAGATTATCAATGACGCAATCTTCCTCGCAAAGCAAAGTCGCCGCCAAAATGCCGCCAGCCGCATTTTTATAACCCCTGACCTCAATTTCTCCTTTAAGCTTTTTACCCCCCCCAATTACGAAACTTTCCGGCATGTTTTGATTATATTTTTTTTGGGATTTTATGTCAAATTAACTTTTAATCTAAAACATAACTTGCTAAAATGGAATATGGTCAAAAAAACGAGAGTAATTTTATTTTTGTCTTGTTTGTTCCTGTTTTTTTTTATTGCCTCGGCTTCTATTTTTTATTCTCTCGGCTACCGATTTGATTTAAAGACAAAAAAAATCGTACAAACCGGCGGGATTTTTTTAAAAGTTGAACCAAAATCGGTAAATGTTTTTAGCGATGAAAAATTGAGCGAGAAAACCGATTTTTTATTCGGCACGGTTCTGATAAAAAATTTACTGCCGGGAAAACATAAAATTAGGGTGGAAAAAGAGGGTTTCTATCCCTGGGAAAAAGTTTTGGAAGTTAAAGAAAAAGAGGTGGCTGAGGCGAAGAATATTATTTTAATTAAAAAAGAGCTTAATTTTGAGGTCTTAGCTAAAGAAGTAAAAAATTTTTGGCCGTTTCCGGACGGCAAAAAAATTCTTTTGGAGATTGAAATTGACGGCGACTTTAAAAAAAACATTTTGGATTTGGATAAAATTCCGCCGGCTTTGATTGATGCCACAACTTCGGTTCTGGAAAATGCCTCCACTTCTCAGAAAATTAATGGCGAACTTTACTATTTGAATAAATCGGGGTATCTTTTTAAAGATAAGGAAAAATTGATTGATCTGCCATTTGGAAATTTTAAGATTTCTCCCGAGGCAAAAAAAATAGTTCTTATTAACGACTACGAAATTTGGGTTTTATTCATCGAATCTTCTGAAAAACGATTTTTAACCAGATTCTCAAAAAAAATCGGAGAAATTTTTTGGTATAATTCCGACTATTTGCTCTTCAGGATTGGAAACGAAATAAAAATAACCGAAATTGACAACCGGGACCGGCTGAATATAGTTAACTTGGCTGATTTTAAAGAAACGCAGAAAATTTTCTTCAATCAAAATGATAAAAAACTCTATATTTTAAACAAAGATAATTTCCTTGTCTCAGAAAAACTTTTACCCTAATTAGATCGAGTAACTCTTGCAAAGATTTCAATCGCTCGGCAAGCTGGTTTTCAGGGATATGGAAAAAACGAGTTTTAGAGCGAAGGCAGAATTGTCTTAGGTTGACACTTCGCAGCCGAGCCCATAACTTTATTTTGTATTTCAGCGAATGCTCTGGGCGGCTCGGCGAGAAATAGCAACTGCGGAAAATAACTCGTTTTATCCACTTAAGCCGATTGCGTGTCAACCTTAGGCAATCTGCCGAGCGATTGTTAAACCGTTTGAAAACCAGCTTGCCGAGCGATTGAAGGCGGGGTTTACTTTTTTAGAAAATCTGGTAAAAATTAAAGGTGTTAAATGACCTTTAAAATATCTGTGCCTTTGCACCTAACCGGTTTTTTTAGCCCCAATTTTGCGGATAATCCCCTGCTAGCCGGGTCAAAGGGAACCGGATTAGTAATAGTCCCGGGGCTTACCTGCATCTGTAAATTTTCGGAAAAAAAACAAGGAAGAAATAAAGTAATCTATAACGGCGTTAAAACAAAAATAAAACCCGTAGAAAAACTCTTTGAATTAACCGATTTCAACAGAAGGGTTTTATGCAAAATATCTTCTCCGGTTCCTCTGGGCTTTGGTTATGGCGCAAGCGCCGCCTCAACCCTGGCCGTTTCTTTGGCTCTTCACAGATTTTTGAAAAAACCCGACTCGGCGGCGGCTCGACTCGCGCACATCGCCGAGGTCAAGTCCTTAACCGGCTTGGGAGATGTGATTGCGCTGTTTGAAGGCAAGGACTTAACGATAAGAACTAAAACGGGAACGCCGGGAATCGGCCTGACTAAATCATTTTCGCAAAAAGGAAATATCAGAATTGTTGCCGTTGATTTAAAAAAAATAAGCACGCGAAAGATGCTAAAATCAATGAGTCCTGCGGCATCGCGCTTTGGTTTAAAACTCCTCAAAAAATTTATTAAAAATCCTGACCTTGAAAATTTCTTTAAATATTCTCAGTTGTTTGCTAAAAAAATGAAATTCGCAGATGAAAATTTTTTTGATAAATTGGAGCCGCTCAAAAAATACTGCATCGGATTTACGGTTAAAAAGGGCGTTTTATTTGCGGCTGCCGAACAAAATAAACTAAAAAATGCCGTTTCTATATTGAAAAAAATTTCGCCGGCAATTCATATTTTTAAATTCGGCGGAGGAATTAAAAAAATGTATGCCACATAATTTTACAATACCCAAATCGCACCCGAGATATTTTTCGCTCGTCCAAAGAGAAAAATTGGTTGATGGTTTTAAAAAAGGAATTGTTGCCGCGGAAGGATTAATCGCCCAAGGCCGGGGAGAAGCGTTTGATTATATTTTGGGCGAAAAAACCTTGAAACCGGCAATGGAAGCCGGTAAAGCGGCGGCTGCCTTTCTTTTGCTTGCGAAACGCCCGGTAATCTCGGTCAATGGAAACGCCGCCGCCCTGTCGGCAAAAGAAATCGTTAAATTGGCTAAAGTTGTTGGCGCAAAAATAGAAGTCAATCTATTTTATCGCACCGAAAAACGGAAAAAAAAAAATAAAGGACTTGCTAATTTTAGCTGGCGCAGATAATGTTTTAGGAGCGGGAAAAGACGCTTCGGCCGTTATACCCGAATTAATGAGTGAAAGAAGAAGGGTTGACCCGAGAGGAATTTTAATCGCCGATGTTGTCTTGGTTTTTCTGGAAGACGGCGATAGAACCGAATCCCTGCTCAAAATGGGGAAAAAAGTAATTGCCATTGACTTAAATCCTTTCTCAAGAACGGCTCAAAAAGCGACGCTCACCATTGTTGACAATATTGTCAGAGCAATGCCGCTTCTTATTAAAATGAGCAAAGAATTCAAAGAGTATAAAGAGCAAGATTTGAAATCAATTTTTAAAAACTACAACAATAGAATAATGTTAAAAGAAATGGTCAAAATAATAAGGAAAACATAAGATCGACAAATGGTTTCAGAGCGAGGGCATCTCGCCGAAGGGTGCATCCCAGTAGTAGAAGCTTCGCTTCACTACGGGACTTCGCTTCGCAGCCGACGGCGTGCCTGCCCCGTAGGGAAACCGAAGGTTTCTCCTTCGGGGCTCCCTGAGGCAAGATGACCGAGCGATTGGAAAAATTATGTCTGTGAAAAATAAAAAAATTTTAGTTGGTGCGAGCGCCGGAATTTCAATTTACAAAACCTGCCTTTTGGTAAGATTATTTATGAAGCAGGGCGCCCAAGTAAAAGTGGTGATGACCGAATCCGCGGCAAAACTCATTTCGCCGGTTGTTTTTCACTCCTTAACCCAATCCCCTGTTTGTGTCTCAATGTTTGAGCCAGAACTGGGCTTGGAGCACATAAATTTGGCAAAGTGGGCCGATGCTTTTGTTTTGGCTCCAGCCACCGCCAACACCATCGCAAAAATAGCCCAAGGCATTGCCGACAATCTTTTAACCACGATTATTTTAGCACTGCCTGAAAAAACGCCTTTGATTGTCGCGCCGGCTATGAACGACAATATGTGGAAAAATGTTTTTGTCAAAGAAAATGTCGCCAAATTAAAAAAAAGAAGAAATTGTTATATTGTCGGCCCAAAAACCGGTGTTCTGGCTGACGGAAAAGAGGGCGAAGGAAGAATGGCGGAACCCGAAGAAATTTTTAAGGTTGCTAAAAAAAATATTTAAAGTATGGAGGAAAGCATTGAAAATATTTTAAAAAAAACGGAAAAACGGATAGAAGAAAGAATAAAAGAGGAAAAATACGAGCAGAGGTATTTGAAAAATTTGGACATAAACGAACCCGTAAGTGTAAGCGATGACGCTTTTCCTGACGCAAGCAGAGTTAGAGTAAAAGATGTAAAGGCCGGGGAAACGGCATTTTGGAGCGCGGTTTATTGCGAAGCAGACAAGGTTGAAGCAGAAAGGGCGTTTGAACACGCAGGGGATTGCCGGGCAAAAGAAGTGAAGGCAGGTGTGGCATTTTCCGAGGCGAAAAACTGCCAAGCGGAAAAGGTTGTTGCAGATTCCGCATTTTATGGTGCAGAAAATTGCCAAGCAGACGAGGTAGATGCTGATATAGCATTTCCCTTTGCGATAGATTGCCAAGCAAATAAAGTTAAAGCTGAGGGTGTTTTTGCGAGAGCAAAAAATTGCCAAGTAAATAAAGTTGAGGCTAAATTTCATGCTTTTGAAGAAGCCGAAAAATTTCTTGTGAAAGAAGAAATTAAATCCGGAAAGATGGGCGAACGATCTCGGGGTGGCGTGATGCTTGGTGAAATTAAAAAGGGTGAAATTTTTCCTTCGGTTATTTTAATGAAAGATAAGGTAAAAGACGACCCATCTAAAGTGAAAGAATTCTTTGAAAACGAAATGGAAAAAGCCCGCAACAAAGAGGGTAATATCTTTGATAAACTTTCTTATTTTAACTGGGAAGGAAAAACTTTAGAAGAGGGGGAGAAAAAACTTAAAGAACGTTATGACGGGTTTATTAATGTCTTATTCAATAGATTTAAAGATGAATATTACCTTGCTTTCTTGTCAATGACCGAAACTAAATTCAAGAAAAATTTTTATTTAATGCTGGATAATACTTTAAAAAAGGAGGGTTTAAAAGATTCATATTTTTATTATCTCGTTGATGATAATTCCAAAAGACAAGAAATTTTTGAGGGATTTTTTAAATCAGAGAAGGTAGAAAAAAAATCTCTTCAAGAACTAAATGATTATTTACCAAAATTTAAAGAAACAAAAGAACACCTTAATCTTCTCTCTTTGAAGAACTGGGTAAAATTAGGAAATCTGGCTGAGTTTTTGAATTTTGATAAAAAAAGAATTGATAACATTAAACAGGATATTGAAAAAGTTGAGCTCGGCAAAATGGTTGAAAACCCCGACGAATTTAATAATTGGAAAACGGCGAAAAAGATAAAACAATTTGAGCGTTTGGGGAAAAGATTTAACACTCAGCAATTAATTAAGGAGTTTGAAAAAGAAAAAGAAGGCAAAATAAATTCAGGCATCAAAGAATATATTTTAAATTCTCCGGAAAAAAATCTTGATAATTATTTAAAAAAAATCGGCTGGAAAGGCGAGGAAAACGAAGACATTATTTTTGCCGCCAGATTGCATAAGGTCTTAGCAAATAAAGGCGAAACGAAAAACAAAGAGGTTTTGGAAAAATTGCTCAAGGGCAAAAACCCTCTTGACTTTAAAGAAAATAAACTTTGGTTAGATGAAATGAAAGACAAAATCAACGCTGAAAAATGGCTTTCTCATAAGCAAAAGGATTATGTGCCAATCGGCAAAAAAGATTATTCGGTTTCTCTGGAAAAAAGCAGAGCAGAACAACTTAATGAAGTAGTAAGGCATTTTAAAGAAATCGGCATAGAAATTAACCCGGAAATACAGGAAATTGAAAAAATTTTTTCTGAAAAAATAAAAGATATGCCGCAAAATATAATAAAAGATATAAAGAATCATATTCAGGCATATAAGTCAGGTTTAGGTATAGAAAAAAGCGCTTTGCCCAAAAAAATTATTTTGGAAACCGAAGAAAATCCGCTAAAAATAATTCAGATGGGCGAAAAAGTGGCAGGTTCCTGCTTGGCAATCAGAGGAGGACATGAAGAAAGCGCGGTCTGCAACGCGGCGGACATTAACAAAAAAATCATCTGGGCAAAAGATGAAAAAGGAGAGATATTAGGCGGGATTTTGGTAGGCATTACCGACGAAGGAAAATTAGCCCAGTTTAGGGTTTTTAATAATAACCCCCGTTTAGACGTGGAATCTTGCTATAAAGATTTTATTTCTGAATTTGCCGGCGAACTCAAAACCGAAATTACATCAAAAGGAAATATAAAAGAACTCGTTGGCGAGAATTGGTACGATGATAGAGTGGTGAAATTATAAAAATTATGGTTAAAAGTTTAAAAAATAAAAAAATTTTAATCACGGGGGGGCCGGTCTGGGTTCCGCTTGATAAAATAAGGGTTATTACCAATGTTTTTACGGGCGCTTTGGGTTTATTAATTGCCAAAGAAGCCGCTAAAAACGGGGCGATGGCAACCCTGCTTTTGGGGCCCAGTCCCCTGCCCCTTCCAACAAAATTGCCTAAAAATTTGAAAATAATTCGCTTCAATTTTTTTGAGGAACTCTGTAAATTAATGAAAAAAGAAATATCTTCTAAACAATATGACATTGTTATTCATTCAGCCGCCGTAGCTGATTTTATTCCCAAAGAGAGCCGAGCGGGAAAAATAAGCTCAACTAAAAATAACCTGACCGTAAGATTAAAACCGACCCAAAAAATAGCGGATAAAATCAAAGTTTGGGCAAAAAAAGCGTTCCTGGTGAATTTTAAACTTGAAGTTAATTCAGCCAAAAAAGAACTAATAAAAAAAGCCCGGAAATGTATGCTTGCGTCAAGGGCTGATTTAATGGTGGCTAATGATTATAAAGATATAAATATAAAAAAGGGCGGACACAAGGCGTTTATTGTGGACCGCGCGGGAAATATCATCTCCTGCCGGACAAAAAAAGAAATCGCCGAAAAACTTTTAGAGGCGATTTTAGAAAAAATCTAATCTAAATTTCTAATTTTTGAATTTTACTTTTAAAACTTTCCCAACCTATTTCTTTCTCTCCGGCTGAACGGCAAATATCCTTAAACTGACAATATCGACACTGCCAGTTGTCCGGATAATCGGGCAACCGCAAGGGAACTATGTCGCCCTCAATTTTTGCTTTAATTTGAGCTAAATCGTTTAAAAGTTTTTGACAACGAAGCGGGTCATAATTTATTACAAATTCTTTTAACTGGGAAGTATTTTTATTCATATATAAAAGAATCCCTTTTGGAATTTTGAAAAAATGCAAATAGAGCTGGATTTGATTGATGTTTTCTTCTTTCGCCGCCTCTAATTTTTGAAAAATCATACTGTTCATACTCTTGAAATCAACCACATAAAGTTCGTTGTTTAAAGTAATGATAGCGTCGGCTCTGCCTGAAATCATTTCTTGGGGCGGGATATTTATTTCCGAAGCCCTAACTACGCCCAAACTAAACAAGGTATTTAAAATCTGCATTTGGACATAGTCGCCGTGGTCAAACATTCTCAGAACCTCGGGCGTCATTTTCTCTCTCGGCACATTTTTAAACTTAAAAAAAACCGCCCGGCCGCATTTTCCGGCATCGGTAATGTAAAAACGGTGCTGTTCTCTGTCTCTTTCCCGGTCAGAATAAAATTTATCAATAATTTCTTTTAGCATTATTTATCATTATATATATCTTCGTTGTTTTTTGCAAATAAAAAATCGCCATTTTGGCGATTAATCTTTATAAAACCACGGGTCTCTAATTGTAATCCCTTGAATTTTTAACAATCTTTATAAATATTTTTCCGATGGCCAACTTTTAAAATAGTTATTTTATGATTTTCTACATCAAAAAGTACTCTATAATCCCCTATCCGAAATCGATATTCCCCAAATCTATAATCTTTTAATTTCTCAGCGAATCTTAAGGGATTTTCTTGGAGAGAATAAAATTTGAGTTTCTTTAAAATTCTTTGGCGAATTTGAAGCGGTAACTTATCTATTTCTTTTGCCGCTTTCTTTTTAAATTCAAAAATGAGCACAAATTTACACTGGCTTTAAACGCGATGCTTTTTAAGTAGTTTTTCTAAAGATACGGCTTTCTTTTCTTTTCTTCTTTTATTAATTTCTCTAGCTAAACTCTCCGAACGATACATCTCTAAATCTTCTAATTCCTCTTCAACTTTCTTCCATTTTTCTAAAGGTAAAATCACTACGCCTTCTTTCTCTCTAATGGCAGATTTTGGTAAAGTTATGCTTTTTGTATTTTGAACAGCCATACAAAATTATTGTAGCAAAATAAAACATTATGTCAAAATCTACAAAAGTAGAAATTGGATATATCTATTAGACAAAAAAATGCACAAAATTTTGCAAAATATATTATGATTATTTAAACGATTTATTTAAAGCGCTTTTCAAAAATTCTTTGAGCTTTGATTTTTACCTCTCCTAATTTTTTTGTTAGCTAATTCGTTTTCATATAAGGGTATTGGATATACTGAACACAAACAACAAAAGGCCTAAACCAAAAATAAATAGAAATAAATAATACAATTTATTTAGCAGAGCAGAGTGTTGGGTAATTGGTTTAACTTCCTGTCCGTAAACTTTTTTACTTTCTTCTTTAATGTTGAGATAATTTTCAATATGTTCTCTTTTGAGCGTTCCGTCTATTGCCTGTGAATAGATGCCAACCACTTCTTTTAGTTGCCGATTAAGAAGCTTTTGCTCGGCATCGTTTTGCAATTTACTATGCACCCCTCCTTTTTCGTTAGAAAAAATAATTAAGCCAATACCATAAAAAGCGCTCACCATCAGTAGAGCAACTGATACGATAGAGAGATAATCCGCCATTTCATTGCTTGCATAAATCGGAAATACTATAGCGACCATTGCGATTGCTAGTGATGAAAAAGCAACTATTGATGCATGCTTGCGCTCTATAATACGGTTCTCCCTATTCTCAAATTCAAACATCCGTTGAATTGAAAGACTGGTTAAAACATCTCGGGTCGTTCTAAATTCATCCTGTGCTAATTTGAGTTCTTTTCCGTCCATAAATTTATTTTCCAATTTTTGTTGGCAAAGTCATAATCAACCCTACTTTAATTTAAGTTTGAATTTGTTATGGTACTGATAATTATATAACTTTTCTATAAAATTCGTTTTCTTCTCGCGAGATTCTTTTGCGAAAAATTCTTTTATCTTCTTATCCAGCCAAATCGAGGACTTTTCGCACGAAAGCAAAATTAAAAAGAAAAGCAAAACAATGGATGGGTTTGATAATGAAAATTCTCCAAAGGCCCAAAGATGTCCTAGAAAAACAGCGGAAGGAAAGGCCACCAATAGAATAGCGAAAAGTATATTCTTTGATATGTAAAAGTATTTGAAGAATGGCTCTATATTCTTTTCTTCATCTTTTACGGGTTGGTTCTCGCGACTAAAATGATACTTATCAATCGATACTCTCACTCTTTCGTAATGTTTTTCTGATAGCCAAAATAAAATTTTCAATACTAAATTGATCAGCGTATTTAGTTTTCGTTTGAAAAAAAGTCGATCAGCCAAATGATTAGCTGCTAAAATTTCTACAAACTCGTTAAGGGTAAAACTTTGATTCCTTTGCCGATAGACTACTCTCCTGGTTGTGCTGTCGAAAACGATTGGTTCTTCGCTGTCGGAGAAAAAGTTTGTGATTTTTCTTTTATACTCATTTCCATCGGAAATAATATAGCTCGTTGATTCTTCTCTTTTTTCGGGCCTGGTCATATTTACCGAATAGAAAAAATCCCGATCAAGAACGGCGACCTTGATAAACATCCGCCTTCTATCCTTGAAATAAATGGTATCTTTGGGGTAATAGCGAATCAGCGAAAAACCAGTTTCGTTCGCAAATGAGGTGATTGATTCATCTACGCCTTGACGGATGTAGAGTTTTGTAAATTCTTCACTGTTCATAACAATTTTTTAATTTCACCCAGCGCCGAGTTGAGCCTTTTCTCTCCAGTTTCAATCTCCTTCAAAATTTCTTCCGGCTCTCAACAATTTTTATCTCCCCTGGCGTTAGGCCGTAGAGTTTATAATCCCTTAAGTTATCCACAGTTGACTACTACTCTGCGTTCTAAAAATGTTCTATAATATAATTGTAGCATATAAAAGCGAACCGTCAATAATTATGCTTACAAAAAGACAAAAACAGATTCTTGATTACATAAAGAAGTTTATAAAAGACAAGAACTACTCTCCTTCTTTTGAAGAAATAAGAAGGCATTTTAGATTCGTTTCAAAATCTACCGTTCATCACCACATAGAAACACTAAAAGAAAAGGGATGCCTTAACCGCGCACGGACTATAGAGTTGTCTAAAGATGAAAAATCTTCTGGCCTTGTGGAAATTACCCTGCTCGGCACCATTGCTGCCGGCCAACCAATTGAAGCGATAGAAAATCCAGAAACGATAACTATTCCTTCTAGCGAATTGGGAAGGTATAACAATTATTATGCATTAAGGGTTGAGGGAAATAGCATGATTGATGATGGAATATATGATGGCGACATTGTAGTTATAAAACAACAAAGCACTGCGGATAATGGTCAGACTGTCGTGGCTATTATCAATGACAATGAAGCAACACTTAAAAAAATATACCGAGAAAAAGACAGATTTAGGCTACAACCAGCAAATCCTACTCTTTTTCCAATTTATCCAAAAGAATTAGAAGTAAGAGGCGTGGTAGTAAAAATTATTAGAAATTTTGAAAAACAAATTGTAAGAGAAAAAATATCAGACCATAAATTACAAAGAAGAATTGATTATTCGTGGGATTTCAATGGTGCAAAAACAAAACCTTATACACATGGATTTCATACCTATCCGGCGATGTTTATTCCTCAAGTCGCAAGACGACTCCTTTTAACTTATAGCCAAAAGGGCGATACTATTTGCGATATATTCTGTGGTTCTGGAACCGCCTTAATTGAAAGCAGATTACTCGGCCGTAATTCTTATGGCATAGATCTTAATCCTTTGGCTACATTTCTGGCCAAAGCCAAGACCATACCCATTGATCCAAAAATTCTTTCAAGAGAATATTTAAAACTTTTGGACAAAATCAAAAAAATTAAAAATAATGAAATAGAGAAGCCGCAATTTTATAATATTAACTTCTGGTTTAAAGATAAAATTATTATTGAACTGGCAAAAATAAAAAAGGCAATTAGAGAAATTAGCAATAAAAATATCCAGAATTTCTTTTTAGTCGCTTTTAGCGAGACAGCGAGAAAGTCATCAAATACAAAAAGTGGGGAATATAAATTGGTAAGAATGAGAAAAGAAGAATTGGAAAAACATAATCCGAATGTTTTAGAAATCTTCAGAAAAAGGGTTGAAACGAACCTTAAAGGAATGGAAGAATATTATAAAGATGTTGATAAGAAAACATGGGCTAAGGTTATCTACGGGGATTCATCCAAAGATAATAGCATAAAAGAGAATTCAATTGACTGCATAATAACTTCGCCGCCTTATGGAGATAGCAGAACAACTGTTGCTTATGGTCAATTCTCTCGTCTTTCTGCCCAATGGATAGACATCTTTGATAATCCTGATGATGCCTCTGGCGTAGATAAAAAATTATTGGGTGGCAATGGCATACCAACTATAAACCATTATTTGCCTTCAAACTACCTAAAAGAATCTTTGCAAAAAATACAAAAGAAAGATGAAAAAAGAGCAAAAGAGGTCTTAAGTTTTTATATTGGATTGAATGATTGTCTCAAGAATGCCTACGAAATATTAAAACCAAATAAATACTTTTGTTTAGTAATAGGAAACCGCCTCGTAAAACAAGTAAGAATCCCTACCGATTTTATAATTGCTGAATTAGCCGAAAAAATCGGGTTTGTTTGCGAAGATATTATGGTTCGTAATATTCCTGGCAAAAGAATGCCAATTAAAAACTCACCAACTAATATTGCCGGCGAATTGGAAGAAACGATGACTAAAGAAAGTATAGTGATATTAAGGAAAACCTAACGACAAAATCTCTCTAAATCTTTGGTAATCTTTGAAAATATTTTTATCTTCCCGTATTCCTTCACATCTTTATTGCAAACATATACTCCTTCTAATTCTTGCACTCTTTCTCTATTAGCTCCGCTTTCAAATGTCTCCCAAGCCGTAACTAACAACACTTTTATTTTAAGATAACGAGACCAGGTGATTGTCTGCATTATCCTTTCAGCTAAAGTTGTCTTGGCAGATATTATCGCCATTGGTTTATTCCCTTTATCGGTTCTGACCAAAATAATATCAATATCTGGCCTGTAATCACGCACCCCCTTTTTACCCACTTTTGTTTTAAGTTTTTGCTCTAATTCTCTTTTAATCTTTCCGCTTGTAATTGCTTCAAGCGGAATCTTTTTTTTGTAAAAAATAAGTGTTTAAAATTTTAGCAACCCACAGAGCAAAATTATTACCAGCCAATGGACGCATTGTATTGGCAATACTCCTGCCTATCACTCGCAATTCCAAAAGCATTCGAGGATCCCCAAGTATTTTTTCCCATTTTGGCAATGTTTGTGGGCTTGCCCATTTTTTAACAGCTCTTGGGGTAATAATTTTAACGACATCTTCATCGGAATTTTTCAAAATTGTAGCTAAATCGTCTCCTATTTTTAGAGGATTATCTGATTTTTTCAAAGCAGAATCTATTTTATCATCAAAAAACTTTTTAATAACTTCTTTAAATTCACTTTCTTGATTTTTATTCCAATTAGTATGAAGCATAAAGTTATAGGTTTGTCTTTTTTAATATATCAGTAAAATTTATTTTTGCAAACCCAGTAAGACAACTTTGACTCGCTACGCGACAATTTGTCCCGAAGAAGTCGGGACAAGGCAAAGTTGCTCTACTGGGTAAATAAAAAAATCTCCATTTTGGCGATTTTTTATTCCTTAATTATTAACTTCTCCCCCTCCCCCTCCCCGTGTTTGATTTCCTTGCTTTAAATTGAATAAAACCCATAACTCTGCCATCGGGAGGAAAAAATATTCTTTTTCCGGTAACTACATCTTCTACTCTAAATCCAAATTCAGAGAATCTTTTTTCTAAATATTCCCTGGAAAAATAATGAAAAAATTTTCCATTCCTCAAAAAAGTATCTTTTTCTATTTCCTTGCCTTTACCGAAAGTTTTATCGCTATAATCTTTGTCGCTAACAGACAATGCAATTATATATATGGCGCCGTTCGGCTTTAAAACGCGGCGTATTTCTTTAATGGCCTTGACAAGATGGGCATCGGTAATAAAGTTTAAACTTAAATGAGAATAAACCGCATCAAAAAATTCGTCCCAAAAAACAAATGGTTCAGCGATATCCTGAACTTTTGCTTTCAAATTAGTTATCTTCTCTTTTTTAATCCGCTCATTTAACTCGTTGATGGCTGATTCCAGAAAATCGGTGGCGACAACGAAGTGTCCTTTTTTTGCAAAAAATATTTCATCTAATCCCGCCCCGCATCCGAGCGAAAGAATTTTTGACTCGGGTTTTAAATCTTTTACTACCTCTTTTGCAAATTGGTGGACTTTAATCTGTTTGGCTTTTTTAGGGTCTTTTAAATCTTTTTGCCAGATGCGATGTTGATTCGACACATAAATATTTTCATTTAATGAACGCATAATTGAATAAAACAGGTCTTTTTTAAAGACCTGTTAATCGCTATCTCTTTTGCCATTGAGGGGCTTTTCTTGCTCTTTTTAAACCGAATTTTTTTCTTTCTTTCATCCGAGGGTCTCGGGTTAAATAACTCAGTCGCTTTAGTCGTTTGCCGAAATCAGGATTAAACATAATCAGCGCCCGAGATATTCCCAAGCGAAGGGCTTGGGCTTGACCATAAAGACCTCCGCCCTTTACTTTGGCTGAAATCCCGAATTTATCAAGGCAATTCATTTTTTCAAGGGCGCTTTTTGCCATACTCTGGAGTTCGGGCGTAGAAAAATAATTTTCAAAATTTTTGTTATTGACGAAAAATGTTTTTTCTCCTTCGGTCAAAAGCCGAACTCTGGCTATGGCCGTTTTTCTCCTGCCAACCGCTTCAAAATATTTAACCGGCTTTTCTTTGGCAGCGGTTTTTTTCTCCGTTTTCTCTTTTTTTGTTTTGGTTTTCACCTTCATAGGTCTATTATTCAACGCTTAGCCGCTTTAACCTTATTTTTCTCAGTCGGTTTTTAGGCAGCATTCCCGAAACGACCCTCTTTAAAACTTGTTCCGGATTTTGGGCCAACATTTTTTTAATCGGTGTTTCTTTCAAGCCGCCCAAGTATCCTGAATGGCGATAATATTTTTTCTGACTGATTTTTTTACCAGTCAATTTAATTTGAGCGAAATTTTTAACAATAACAAAATCGCCCGTATCTTTATAGGGCAAATAATCGGGCCTGTGCTTTCCTTGCAAAATTATGGCGATTTGACTTGCCAGTCTGCCCAAAACTTTATTACTGGCATCTATGGTATTGGTTTTACGTTCCATAAATTATTTATTTAACAAACTCTATTATCGCCATCCTCGCTCCATCCGACTTTCTCTGCCCTAATTTAATAATCCTGGTATATCCTCCTTTTCTTTCTTTATATCTTTTTGCAATTCCGTCAACTAATTTTTTAACGATTTTTCTCGGTAATTTCCGGGCTAATAAGCGCCGGGAACTTAAATTTTCCAACTTTGCCAAAGTAATTTGTTTTTCAACAAAACCGGAAACTTCTTTGGCTTTCGCCTCGGTTGTTCTGATTCTCTCTTTTAAAATAAGGGCGCTCTCTAAACTCCGCAAAAGCGCCTTTCTTTGGTCTGTTTTTCGGCTAAATTTTCGACCTCTTTTTCTCTTTTTCATGTTTAAAATTTTCTCCAAATAAGGAAAAATGGTTAACTAAAATTTCAGAAGTCCTTGCAAAGGCTTCTTGCGGAGTTATTGTGCCGTCGGTCTCAATGTCTAAAAATAGGCGGTCAAAATCGGTCCTCTTTCCAACCCTCATATTTTCTACTCTAAAACTTACTTTTCTAATCGGTGTGAAAATGGCATCTAAGGGAATGGCGCCGACTTCTAATTTCTCCTTTTTTCTTCTTTCCAGGGGTTCATAGCCAATTCCTTTGTCAATCTGAATTTCCATTTCCAGTTCTTTTTTCTTATCGGTTACGGTGCAAACCGGGGCGTCTTTATTGACTAATTCCACTTGACCTGGCAATTCAAAATCCGAACCTTTAACTTCTTTTTTCCCTTTAATTTTTAAGACGGCTTTTTGAGGTTCTTCTGAGAATAGTTTAAACCTCAGTTTTTTTAAGTTTAGGATGACGGTAATCACATCTTCTAACACCCCGGGTATGGTTGAAAATTCGTGGTGAACGCCTTTTATCTTAACGTTCGTAACCGCCGCTCCTTCCAGAGAAGAAATCAATACCCTTCTCAGGGTATTTCCGATTGTAACTCCATAACCCGGATAAAGACCCTCAATTTCAAATTGGGCAAAATTTTCCTTTTTTTTAATAATTTTGGGCGGATGGGGCAAGGGTATCATATTATCTTGAATAATACTCGAAAATTGCCGGGATTTCAGCTGGCGGCGCTTCTTCCAAAGCCGGCTCGCCTATTACTTTCCCTGACAATTTATCAATATCTAATTCTAGCCAAGACGGAACCTTTTGTTTTTTTAACATATTTTTGAGATTTTGAAAAATCGCCTTTTTCACCGAACTTTCTTTAAGGGAAATCTCCTGATTTTTTTTAACCTGAAAGGAAGGAATGTTAATTGTTTTTTTGTTAACCAAGAAGTGTCCGTGAGAAACCAGCAGCTTAGCGTGGGCTCGCGAAGAGGCAAATCCCAGGCGGAAAACAACGTTGTCCAGACGGCTCTCCAACTCTTTAATCAGCACAAAGGTTGCATCGTCCACTTTTCCTCTCTGCGATAGCGCTTCCGCTACATAGTTGGCGAACTGCCTTTCTCTTAATTGGTATAAATTCTTTAGTCGTTGTTTTTCTCTTAATTCCGAGGCATATTCAGAAACGGAAACCCTTCGCCTTTTCCGCTTAATCCCCGGGGGATAAGGCCTTCTTACTATTTGGCATTTTGGGGTAAAACATCTTTCTCCCTTTAAAAAGAGTTTTACGCCGAGCCGACGACAGATTTTACATTTTACATTTAACATTATATTCTATACTCTTCTTACTTTTCGCGGACGGCAACCGTTATGAGGAATCGGAGTTATATCTTTGATTGAAACAATATCCAAACCTCTGCCAGCCAAACTTCTAATAGCTGATTCTCTTCCTGACCCAATTCCTTTTACTAAAACCGCCACTTTTTCAACTCCAATTTTTTTTACCGCCTGAGCCATAGCTTCGGCGGTCTTTGAAGCGGCGAAAGGAGTTCCTTTTTTTGTTCCTTTAAAACCGATGCTTCCGGCCGAAGTCCAAAATAAAACATTCCCTTGAATATCGGTTAGGGTTATTAGCGTATTGTTGTAGGAAGACGAAATATAAATCTTTCCCTCCAATACTTTTTGAGGAATTTTTAACCTGACTTCTTTTTGGACTTTTGAATCAACCTTTTCTCTCTCTTTTAGCAATTCCTCTTTACTCTTTTTAATAATGCGTTTTTTTCCCATAGTGGTGGTATTATTATGTCGGTTCGGCCGGCGGCTTTCTTCCTGAGCCAACTGTCTTTCTCACATTCCCCCTCACTGTCCTGGTGTTAGTCCTCGTTCTTTGCCCTCTCACCGGCAATCCTCTTATGTGGCGAGTTCCCCTCCAACAACTGATGTCCTTTAGCCGTTTTATATTCATAATAAGCTCTCTTTTCAATTCACCCTCAACTTTGTAATTTTTCTCAATGTTTTCTTTTAACAGGTTTATTTCATCCTGCTTTAAGTCCTTAGCTCTCGTTGAAGGATTGATTTTGGTTTCGGTTAAAATTTTTTTTGCCGAAGGCAAACCAAGCCCATAAATATAAGTTAGGGCTATTAGAATTTGTTTATTTTCCGGTATATTGACGCCTGCTATTCGCGGCATATTTTTATCTATTTATTAGCCTTGCCTTTGTTTATGCTTTGGATTTTTTTTGCAAATTACATAAACTCGTCCTTTTCGGCGGACGATTTTACAATTATTGCAAATTTTTTTAACCGATGCCATTACTTTCATAAATTATCTTCCCCTATATACAATTCTTCCGCGCTTTTGGTCGTATTGGCTTACTTCAACCTGAACCCTGTCTCCGGGCAAAACTTTTATGCGATAAAGCCGGAGTTTTCCGGCTAAATGGCAGAGGATTTCTTCGCTCGAATCCAATTTTACCTTAAAATTAAGGTTTGGCAAGGCCTCTATAACTATGCCTGATTTTCTAATCCCCTTTGGCATTTAATAGATATTAATGGTAGCAAAATTCATCAAATCAGTCAACCCTTAAGAGTATTTCTATTTTTTCATCATTTTGGGGAACTCTTTTTACCCAGAATGGCCAAAGTTTTATTTTGGCTTTTGAAATTCCCTGTTCTTTTTCCAAAAAATACTCCCCTTCAATCGCGGATTCGCCCTTAATTTTTTCCCTTAAATTCTGAAAATCCGGCTCTGAATAGATATCGGCTGAAATTTCCAGAAAAAGAACGGCCTTCCCTTGCTCCAAGTCCTTTTCTTTAACCGAATAATTTAAATTCAAGCTTTTTTCAACTATTTTTTTGTTTCCTTCCGTTTGAGAATGTATATGGTCTTTCGCAAATTTCGCCAGGTCGGCTTTTTTGAATGTAAACCCGGTTGATTTAATTTTGGCTTTAAAAACGAATGACTTCAATTCTTGCCCAGCTTGAGCCAAGGGAAATTTTTCAATGATTTCTTGCTTTAATAATTCGTCCAATAAGACATCATCTTCCGCAGAGGATGTTTTCAAAGATTCTTTTCCCGCGCCGAATAATTTTTCCGATAAAGTTCTTTCAGCGTTTTTCAAGTCCTCTTCCGTAACCCGGGATGACTTTCCAAAAAAACCGCCAGCAATTGGCAAAAATGACTCAGCCCAAATGTTGTAAAATAGCTCTGAAGAATATTTCCTGAGATTTGGGACCGAAAACTTGGAAGGCCCGATGTTATATTCATCTCCGGGACCATCGGCTTCAACATCAACTCCGTCCAAAAAACCCTTGGCAGGAACGGTTATTTCTTTCAATGAATGAAATTGTTTTCTTTCGTCAGACAGAAAACGGGTGTTTTTAATCAGGGTTATTGCTCGTTGCGACTTATTATTAACCCGGATTTTCCCCCGGGCGAAATCCTTTTTTTCAATAATTCCCGAAGCCGGAAATTCCATTGATGATTCATTTTCTTCTTCAATAAATTTACCGGGGATGTAACCTGCTTCTCCTGTCCTTTTGTCAATTTTAACTTCGGTTTTGAAATTTACATTTTTTGTTTCCGGTAAAATCTCCACCTCGGCTTTTGAAAAATAGAAATAAGAAAAAGTTCCGGCAGAAATCAAAATAACTAAAATTAGCCCAAGCTTAAAAACGCTTTTTTTACTTTCTTTCTCTTGATAAACGGGGGTAATTTTTTCTTCTTTTGCCCGAGCCATTTGCTTTGGCGCCGAAATATCAAAAAACTTTTTTGTCATAGTTTAGATTATTTCGAAATTCGGAAATTTCGGAAAATTTAAATTTAAAAAATTTCTGAAAATTTATAGTGGTAATACTAAGTTAAGTCGCTCACCCCGACCCCCTTCCGATTTGTGAAGCGCAATAACATAACAAAGGAGAAATATATTGAGGAGATAAGTTTAAATTTTTAAATTGGAGAAGTTCTACTTTCGGAGAGGCGGCAAAAGAAATATCTTCCCAGTCGCCCTGCTCTAATATTTCTTCAATTTCCGGCAAAAGAGCGCCCCCGCCGAAAATAAAGAGCTCGGAAGGAAAAATTCCGGAACTCATTTCTTTTAATTTTTCTTTTAGATTTTTAAACCAGCTCCAAGCCCCAATTTCAAAGAATTTACTTATTCTTTTTCGCGAATCTTCGGTTACATCTCTTTTTGCATACTGGTGCTTCAATGCCCTGGCTGCGGGCTCATCCAGCCCCAATCTTTCTGAAAGCGCATTGGAAAAATCCTTTCCGCCCCCCTTGAATTCGCATATTTTTTCAAGCAGACCTTTTTTTGCCAAAAAAATCTGGGTTACTTCTCCTCCTATATCAAGAAAAATACCCTCCGGCTCTTGACTTAAAAAAGGAATTAAACCTTCAACTTCATTGTTCACTCCTGAAATTTCAAAACCCAGCTCTTTAACTATATTCTCCTCTGAATAATATTTCGGAAGAAGGGCGGCTAAAAGACGAAATTCCAGATTTTTCCCGTCAAAATCAGAAATGTCGGGTACGGCGTATCCGTCTATCTTTGTCTCCAGAATTTTTAAACTGAGAAGTCGGAGGTCTTCCGGCAAAATCCCCCGTTCTTCGGCATGAATTTTTGCAATCTCTTTTCTTCCTTTTTCAAGAATTTCTTTCAAAATTTCTTCTTTTTCTTTTTTTTCAATGAGGCCCCCTTCTTTTCTTTTATGGGACTGAAAAATGACTCTGCTGACAAAGATGTTCGGCGGCAAGCCCAAAATAAGGGCTTTCTTTTTTATTCCGCTCTCTCTTTCCAAATCCGCAATTGATTTTAAAATAGTTCTTTTTATTACTTCTCTTTCAAACTGCGAAGTTGAGAAAGCGCTGAACCTGTCATAGTATTCCAAAGAGCTTCCCAAAACAGATATTTTTTCTTCCTCGCCTGCCGCGGCTGAAGCTAAGGCGGGTTTCTTTTCTAAAATTAAACCTTTTACACTTTCCGTCCCGATATCTAAAACAAAATGAATTTCCGGTTTCGGAGCCCGGGAAAAAAAATTCAACAAGTTTTTATTTCTGAATTTTTCAAATCCCGAAATAAAGAATCTCATTGCTAAATTATACAAAAATTACCTATTTTTGCAAAACTGCCCTGATTCTCCTTACCCCGGCTCCCGAACTTTCCTCTTTTATAATTTCAAGATGGCCGATTTCCGATGTTCTTTTGACATGAGGACCGGCACAAATCTCTCTGGAAAAAACCCGCCCTGAAGGATCCGAAGGGTTGCCTGCGGAATAAACCGAAACTCTCTCTGGATATTTTTCTTTAAAAAAGGCCAAAGCGCCGGATTTTATCGCCTCCTCATAACTCATTTCTTCTTTTTTTACTTCTAAATCCTCTTTTATTTTTTGATTGACTAAATCCTCAACTTTTTTTATTTCTTCCTCGGTCATTTTTTGGGGATGAGAAAAATCAAATCGCAATCTTTGGGCTGTGATATCCGAACCCATTTGCTTGACATTTACTCCTAAAATTTCTCTCAAGGCGGTATGAAGCAAGTGAGTAGCAGTATGAAGTTTTGTCGCCTCATAACTCGCCTCTTTGCCAACTCCGCCGAATTTTTTTTCTGCCCCGGCCCGCGAAATTTCCTGATGTTTTTTCAAAGCTTCGTCAAAATCTTTTCTTAAACGTTCTTTATCTATCTTTACGCCTTTTTCTTCTATTATTTCTATAATAAACGCTAAAGGCGTTCCAGAGCTTTCATATAAACGAAATGCTTCCTCTCCGCTGATACTTCCCTTAGCAATAATAAGCGAAGTAGCTTCTTTTATTCCTTGAACCAAAGTTTTCTCAAATTTTTCTTCTTCGTTTTGAATTGCAGTTAAAATATCAGTTTCTTTTGATTTGATTTCAGGATAAACCTCTTTATAAATTTCAATCGCTATTTGAGATAAAGGAATCAAAAAATTCTTAGGTAAATTTAACAACTTGCCGTATCTAATCGCCCTCCTCAAAATTCTCCTTAAAACATATCCCCTTTCAACATTTGAAGAAAAAATACCTTCGGAAATCAAAAAAACAGCCGATTTTGTATGGTCGGCAATAATGCGATAGGATTTAGAATTTAGAAGATAGGATTTAGGAGTATTTTTCTCGATTTCCTGAATGAGGGGTAAAAACAGGTCAGTTTCAAATACGCTCGGTTTATTTTGAACTGCCATCGTCAACCTCTCCAAACCCATACCGGTATCAACGCCCTTTTGTTTTAGGGGCGTTAATTCCCCTTTTTCATCTTGAAAATACTCGTTAAAAACCAAATTCCAAAGTTCGGTATCATTTATATGAAACTCAACTGTCGGGCCGCAGGGCCCCTCTTTGCCGGTTGGTCCCCAGAAATTATCGGCTCTTCCGCATTTTTTTATTTTGTTTTCCGGAACTCCCAGTTTTTTTAAGATCAAAAACGATTCTTCGTCAAAAGGAACAGCTTGCCCTGAGCCTGCCGAAGGGTCCCCGCCAAAAACCGTAAAGATAAAATCGTCTTTCTTTAACTTTAATTCTTCAAAAATGAACTCAAAAGCGAATTTTACCGCCTCTTCTTTAAAATACTCGCCGAAGCTGAAGTTGCCCAGCATCTCAAGAAAAGTCAAATGCGATTCGTCGCCAACCGACTCAATATCGGAAGTCCGAAAACATTTCTGGCAGGAAACAGCTCTTTTTCCAAAAGGAGATGGTTTGCCGATGAAATATTCTTTAAACTGCTGCATTCCGGCCGTCGTAAATAAAACCGAGGGGTC
>JAGUVE010000106.1 GCA_020063075.1 Parcubacteria group bacterium
ATGCATTGTTTTGTCGGGACATTAGAGCAGCTTCAAGAATATTTGGCGATGGGATTTTTCATAGGATTTGACGGAATCATTTTTAAAAAAATTGAGGGAATAAATTTTGAAGAAATCATTAAAAACACCCCCTTGGATAAAATTTTGGTTGAAACCGATTGTCCTTATTTAATACCAACAGTGTCGCAGGGGAGAAATGAACCGGTTTATGTTAAATACATTGCTGAAGAAATTGCCAAAATCAAAGGCGTTTCTTTTGAAGAAATCGCCGGAAGGACAACTGAAAACGCAATTAACTTATTTGGGATCGGGGCTTGACAGGGTTTTAGTTAGTGCTATTTTGTATATTATTAAGCGATTTAGGTAAATAAAACAAATTTATGGAAGAACTTAGAGGAGGGAGATTTGAATTAAAGAAAGCTGAGGGAAAGAAAATTGAATTTTCAGAGGCAGAGGAGGGCATAGTAAATGAGCTAGCGGCTATTTATGAAAAGTATAGGCGGATACCAGAAAAGGAGATGAGTGTAGATAGAAAATTGGCTTTGATAAAAAAAGAAATTCCCGAGATTGAGCCGGATTCCGCCGAAAAAGTTCTAAATGCATTTATTAGAAGAGCGGATAAAACAAAAGAACTGGGTTTAATTATTTCGCCGGCAATCGAGAGCATAAACGAAACACATATCCAAAGAGAGAAGAAAGCGGAAGAAACCGAGAGAAAACCGCTAAAAATCAAATTAAATCTTGAAGGATTAAAAGAATCGCCCGACTATATTGCAGCCAGGAACCCCGTGGCTTGCGATTTAACTTTTATAGGGAATTGCGGAAATAATTTTGGTTATAATATGAGAGGTGGGGTGGTTAAAGTTGAGGGGGATGTCGGAGAAAAAACGGCCAAACGAATGCGAGGAGGAGAATTATATATTTTTGGGAAGGTTGGAGGGTTTGCTGAGTCCGCTTTTTCGGAAAAAAGAAATAAGGGAAAAATTTTCCAGATGGAAAAAACGGAAGGAGGAAAAGATAAATTAATACAAGTTTGGCCAAAAGAGGAAAAAGAGAAAGAAGAAATAACTTAATTTTATAGAATATGAAAAAAGATAATAAAAATTGGTTTTTCTTTAATTTTTTTAGCCCCGAAAAAGAGGTTAGTTTTGTTGCATAAAATAAATAAAAATTAAATCAATTAAAACTAGCCTCTGAAAAGGGGCTAATTTTTTTAGAGAAAGGAGAAGGTCGCGGAAAAAATAATTGTCTTGTGCGAAGCTAAGCTTAGCTTAGCACAAAAATATACTATGACTATCGGAAAAAAAATACGACTGGAAAGAATATTTGATAAAAAATCAGGAAACACAATAATCGTGCCAATGGACCACGGAGTCAGCGTAGGTCCAATTGAGGGTTTGGTTAATATGCGGGAAACGATTGAGAAAGTTGCAAAAGGCGGAGCCAACGCGGTTATTTTGCACAAAGGCATAGTTAAGACCTGTTTTCAAGGAAACATTGGCTTGCTTCTGCATATTTCAGGAAGCACTACCGCCGGCTTTGACCCCAATAATAAGGTCTTAGTAGCTTCGGTTGAAGAAGCGATTCGTTTTGGCGCAGACGGGGTTTCAATCCACATTAATATCGGGGCAAAGCAGGAACCGGAAATGCTGGAGGATTTGGGACTGGTCGCTGAGAGTTGTGAAAAATGGGGAATGCCCTTGCTTGCAATGATGTATCCGCGGGGAGAGAAAATCGGGAGCGAACACAATGTCAAATGGGTAAAAATGGCCGCCAGAATCGGCGCTGAATTGGGCGCGGATATAGTTAAGACAAATTATACCGGAGATATTGAGTCATTCCGAGAGGTTGTAGATGGCTGCCCGGCGCCGGTCTTGGTTGCTGGCGGCCCCAAAATGGACGGAGCTAAAGATGTTTTGGAAATGGCTTTTGGCGCAATGAAAGCGGGGGCGAGAGGGGTTTCCATTGGCAGAAATGTTTTCCAGCATAAATTTCCAGATAAAATGGTGAAGGCGTTGGCAAAAATTGTTCACGAGGGAAAATCGGTTGAGGAAGCGATAAAAGAATTGAAGTAGTTTCAATCGCTCAGCAGATTGCCTAAGGTTGACACGCAGTATATCGCTCGGCAAGCTGGTTTTCAGGGTCGCTCGCTCGCCCAGCGCGTCTCGCTCGCTGGCGTAAAAGCCTGCGCTCTCCGCCTTCGGCGGAACCCTGCCCGCTCGGCCTTTAAGCC
>JAGUVE010000006.1 GCA_020063075.1 Parcubacteria group bacterium
ATTTATACTACCAAATTCGAACCTATTTTGAACGAAATTGATTGCCGCACGAAGCGCAGCAGAAAGCCAACGCTCGGGCGGGGCGGAAAGGAAAGGGGTCTTAGGGGAAAGGAATTCCCGCCCCGTCCTCGCTTCCGCCGCCGCAATTTTTCGTTTTTCGCGAGGCAAAAAACATGACATTCTCTTTACTATTTTTAATTTTTGGTATAACATTGTAATAGAGGAAAGAAAATATTACTCATACTTTAATTCTACTACCACGATATTAGTATGTCAAGCATTACTCAAAATTTAAGAAAATTAAGAAAAACTAAAGGGCTTTCCCAAGAAAAATTGGCGAGATTGGCGGATGTTGCCAATAACACAATTGTTAAAATTGAAGCAGGAAAGAACAAAAATCCAACTCTTGACACTTTACAAAAAATTGCCAAAACTCTTGGGGTAAGCGTTGATGATTTAATCAAATAAAAACTATGACAGATTATAAAGGCGTTATCATTGAAGAATCTCTTGAAAATCAGGAAATCCTTAAAAAAGTAAAGATTATCTCAACGAAAGTTGAGCAAGTTACGGACGAACATAAAACTCCGTGGCTTTCGCAATGGACTTTACATACCATTGAGATACCGGAAGCAGAAGCGGAAACAGTTGCCGAAGAAATAAGCAAATCACTTGACCGCGCTCACGGCGGTTCTTGGTATGCCGATTTTAAAAATCCAGAAACTCATTACATTATTTTTAGGAACAAAGTTTTTTCTGTGAATAGAAAAAATGCTGAAGAATATGAAGAAGTGAAAAAATATGGAATGAGTTTGGGTATTCCAGATTATCAACTGGATTTTTCATCAGAAATTAAATAAAAACAAAAATATGATTGAAAAAACTTTGGGCAATAAAAATGCTACGAACTAACTGGGGAAGAATGTAAAAAACTTCTGAAATTGACCAATGAGGCAATGAAAAATACTTATCCCGAAAGCGGCAAAGGATATGCCGTTGCTTTAATGACCAAAGCAGGAAATATTTACACCGGTGTTTCTTATCTTTCAGATACAGAAACTTTAACTATGCACTCGGAAGCAACGGCGTTAGCTCACGCCACGATTCACGGCGAAAAGGATATTGTGGCGATTACTGGGCCAAATTGTCATATTTGCAAATAACTTATTTACGAAAGCAGTTTGCGTTCGGGCATAGATATTATAGTGGTTATTGAAGAAGACAATCAGATAAAGCAAATTCCAATTTCAAAAATGATGCCTTATCCGTAGCCTGAAAAATTGCAAGATGAAAAAACCGATTAAATTAAAACTACAAAAAACTATCAAAGTTAAGCCAACAAAACCATTTGCTTTTGACCCAACTTTTCACAAACCAGACCACTTCACTTCGGGAGATAATTATTGGGAGCCGGGCATTCGTTGGCAAACTTGGAATTGGCAAGGGGAATGTTTAGGTATTAAATTTTCAAACAAGGGAACAATCGAAAATCCGCTTGTAGAAATTAAAATTTACGCAAAAGAAAAACTATCAGAAAATTTTGCCAATTCTTTAATTGAGGAAATAAAATACCTTTACAATTTTAATTTAGACCTTGCAGATTTTTACAAAACTTTTAGCCAAGATCCGATTCTTGCGCCCATATTCAAAAAATGGCGCGGAATGCATCCCGGGCATCCGAGTTGTTTGTATGAATACCTGATTATCGGGATAGTTTTACAAAACGCTTCAGTGCGCCGATCGGTTCAGATGTTCAAAGCACTTTTAGAAAATTACGGCACGCTGATTGAATTTGACGGTAAAAAACTGTGGTGTTTTTGGAGTCCGGGAAAACTTCAAAAAGTAAGCGAAGATGAGTTGCGGGCTTTAAAAGTCGGCTACCGAGCAAAATCAATCAAAAAGATTGATAAGTATTTTTCGCAAGGATTGATAAACGAAAAAGAATTGAGATCGAAAGACAGAGAAACGCAAATGGCGGAATTGCTGAAACTTTACGGCGTTGGACCTGCAACTGTTTGGTATTTGCTTTTTGATGTTTTCCATCATTGGGATTTTTTCAATCATATCTCGCCTTGGGAACAGAAAATTTATTCAAAGCTATTTTTTGACCGAGACCCTGAAAATCCCGTGCCAGTCAAAAAAATACTGAAGTATTTTAAGAAATTCGGTAAATACAAACAGCTCGCAGTTCATTATATTTGGGAAGATTTATTCTGGAAAAGAAAGAATGAAAAAATCCCGTGGCTAGAAAAAGAAATCCGTCTTTAATTTTTTGTCGTTATCTGATAGATTAAATACAAAAGGCGACGCGCCAGCGAAGCTGGCGCTAAAAATTGCGGCGGCGGAAGCGAGGGCGGGGCGGGAATTCCCTTCCCCTAAAACCCCTTTCCTTTCCGCCCCGCCCGAGCGTTGGCTTTCTGCTGCGCTTCGTGCGGCAATCAATTTCGTTCAAAATAGGTTCGAATTTGGTAGTATAAAT